>NZ_JALRNG020000022.1:0-93708 GCF_030272875.2 Pseudomonas sp. BJa5 | reverse complement strand
TCTCTTCCTCTTATTTTTCACCTCTCGGGGTTGGGGGGGGGGGGGGTGTGCCCCGGGGGGGGGTGGTGGGACCCCCCCCCGCGCCCCGCGGGCCCCCCCCCCCGCTCCCACGACCCCAGGCAGTTGTTCCCACCCACAGCGTAGGTGTTTTTTCAGGGTTCGAACGACCAACGGCCAAACATGGTCCACACTTTGAAGCTTATTTCAGGGAGAACCGCACATGAGCGACCGCTATATCGACTTCGCCAATTCCGACCTCGGTCGTCGCCTGGTCGGCGCAGTCGGCCTGCCCAGTCCGGCTCGCCTGGAGCGCTGGGAGGCTGGTCGCCTGCGGCCGGTCGAAGGCGCCCTGTTGCTCGGCGGCGGGCCGCTGGCGAACAGGATCGAAGCCTTCGCCAAGCGCCTGACCGATGACCTCTACAGTTTTGCCAGCCCCGACCTGAGCGCGACCGAATGGGTCGCGGGCCTCGGGCCCAAGCTCAAGGCGGTGGTGTTCGATGCCAGCGAGCTGGACGACAGCGACAAGCTCAAGCAGCTGCGCGAGTTCTTCCAGCCGCTGCTGCGCAGCCTCGCCCCCAGCGCCCATGTGGTGATCCTCGGCCGTGCCCCGGAGCAGCTCGACGACCCGATGGCCCGTGTGACCCAGCGCGCCCTGGAAGGCTTCAGCCGCTCACTGGCCAAGGAGTTGCGTGCCGGTGGCACCCTGCAGTTGCTGTACGTCAGCGATGCCGCCGAAGATCAGCTCGAAGGCGCCCTGCGCTTTTTCCTCTCGCCCAAGAGCGCCTTCATTTCCGGCCAGGTCCTGCGCCTGGAAGCCTGCGCCAGCAGCGTGCAGGACTGGACCCGCCCGCTGGCCGGACGTCGCGCCCTGGTCACCGGCGCCGCCCGCGGCATCGGTGCGGCCATCGCCGAAACCCTGGCCCGCGACGGTGCCGAAGTAGTGCTGCTCGACGTGCCCCAGGCCAAGGCCGACCTCGAAGCCCTGGCCGCCCGCCTGGGCGCGCGTAGCCTGGCCCTGGATATTTGCGCCGCCGACGCCCCGGCCCAGCTGATCGAAGGGCTGCCCGACGGCGTCGACATCATCGTGCACAACGCCGGCATCACCCGCGACAAGACCCTGGCCAACATGACCCCGGAATACTGGGACTCGGTGCTGGCGGTCAACCTCAAGGCCCCCCAGTTGCTGACCCAGGCCCTGTTCGACAGCGGCACCCTGCACGATAACGCACGCATCGTGCTGCTGGCCTCGATCAGCGGCATCGCCGGCAACCGCGGCCAGGCCAACTACGCCGCCAGCAAGGCCGGCCTGATCGGCCTGGCCCAGGCCTGGGCGCCGAAACTGGCCGAACGCGGCAGCAGCATCAATGCGGTGGCCCCCGGCTTTATCGAGACCCGCATGACCGCCGCCATCCCCTTCGCCCTGCGTGAAGCCGGCCGGCGCATGAGTTCCCTGGGCCAGGGCGGCCTGCCCCAGGATGTGGCCGAAGCGGTCGCCTGGCTGGCGCAACCCGGCACCGGTGCGGTCAACGGCCAGGTGCTGCGGGTGTGTGGCCAGGCCGTGATGGGGGCTTGAGCATGACGCGACAGTGGCGGGACCTCGACAACACGGCGGCGCTCTCCGGGCTGTACCTGCGCGCCGCGCGTAAACGCAAGATCAGTGGCTACACCCTGCCCGACACTGGGCTGCGCTGCTACCTGGAGGTCGAGCCAAAACGGCTCGAAGCCTATCGCAAGCTGTGCCATTTCAGTGACGACGGCTGCTTGCCGCCCACCTTTCCCCATGTCATGGCCTTCGCCCTGCAACTGCAATTGCTGACCGACCCGCAGTTTCCCTTGCCTCTGCTCGGGCTGGTCCACCTGCACAACAGTATCCGCGTGATCCGGCCGCTGGGTGGCATCGCTCGGCTGCGCTTCAGCGTGCATGTCGAGAACCTGCAAGCCCATGAAAAAGGCGCCACTTGCGACATGGTCACCCAGGCCGCAGATGGCCTCGGCCTGCTCTGGTCCGAGACCAGCCGCATGCTCTGCCGTGGCCTGAAGCTCGATGGCGAGGCGCCTGCCGGCGTCGAACCGGATGCACTGCCGCTGACCGAGCTGACCCGCTGGTACGCCGACAGCGACATCGGTCGGCGCTATGCCAAGGTCTGCGGCGACTACAACCCGATCCACCTGAGCGCCAGCAGCGCCAAGCTGTTCGGCTTCCCCACCGCCATCGCCCACGGCATGTGGAGCAAGGCCATGGCCCTGGCGGCGTTGCGCGGGCACCTGCCGGCCAGTGGCTACGAGATCGCGGTGGATTTCCTCAAGCCCGTGCGCCTGCCCAGTGAGGTGATCCTCGACGCCAGCCCCACGGCCGCAAGTGGTCAACTGCTGTTGCAGGGCCATGGCGACCTGCAGCACATGCGCGGGGCCTGGCGAGCGCTGGACTGAAGTGCAGGCTTGCGTTGCGCGGGCGGGCGCCTGAAGCTATGCAGCTTGAGGAGAGCCTTGATGAACCTGCACGAACTGACCCAACGCCTGCACCGGATCCGCGACACCAACGACTGGCGCGGCTTTCACAGCCCGAAGAACCTGGCCATGGCCGCCAGCGTGGAAATGGCCGAGCTGGTGGAAATCTTCCAGTGGCTGAGCGAGGACCAGTCGCGCCAGCTGTCGCCCGAACAACTGGAGCATGCCGGCCAGGAGGTCGGCGATGTGGTGCTGTACCTGTTGCTGCTGTGCAGCGAACTGGGCCTGGACATGGAACAGGTGGTGCGCAGCAAGCTGGCCGACAGTGAAAGGCGCTTCGCCCGATGAACGACCGTCATTTCGATGCCCTGGCCACCCGCTTTGCCGAGAAGATCTACGGCGGCGCCAAAGGTGCCATCCGCCTTGCGGTGCTCCAGGCCGACCTTGCCGAAGTCCTGCCCGACCGGCCCCTGCGCGTGCTGGATATCGGCGCGGGCCTGGGCCACATGGCCCTGTGGCTGGCCCAGCGCGGTCACCAGCTGACCCTGGCCGAACCCGCCGGCCCCATGCTCGACGGTGCCCGCGCGCGCTTTGCCGAAGCCGGCCAGCCGGCCACCTTCATCCAGGCGCCCTGGCAGGACCTGCTCGGTCAATTGACCGAGCCCTACGACCTGGTGCTGTGCCACGCCGTGCTCGAATGGCTGGCCGAACCGGAAACCATCCTGCCGGTACTGCACCAGTTGACCCGTAGCGACGGCCTGCTGTCGCTGGCGTTCTACAACCGTGACGCGCTGGTCTATCGCAACCTGCTCAAAGGCCATTTCCGCAAATTGCGGCGCAACGACATGGCCGGTGAAAAGCAGAGCCTGACCCCGCAAAAACCACTTGATCCGCGCATGCTCAAGGTGCAACTTGAAAGCCTGTGGCAGGTCGAAACAGAGAGTGGGGTGCGCGTGTTCCACGACTACATGCCCAGCGAATTCCAGAGCAAGGCGGAGCTGCTCGACCTGCTGGAAATGGAGCTGGCCCATCGGCGTCATCCGGCGTTTGCCGGGCTGGGACGCTACCTGCACTGGATCTGCAAGCCGCGCTGACATCTGCCGGAGGGTGACATGCCGTACCGTTTGACCCTGGGCGCACTGTGCCTGACCCTGGCCGGCTGCCAGAGCCCCAACCCCTATGTCGCCAGCTCCCGCCCCTTGCCTCCCCCGCCAGCCCAGGCCGCCAGCACCTTCGATGCCAGCGCCTACCCGGCCGCGCCGCGCGACTTCGGGCGTTATCGCAGCTGGACCTGGCGCGACGGGCAACTGCCGGCCGGCACCACCCTGGCCGACCCCGGCCAACTGGCCGAAGCGGTCAGCAATGCCCTGGACCAGCGCGGCCTGCGCCCGGCACGCAATGGCCAGGGCGACCTGCTGGTCAGCGCCAACCTGCGCATGGAGCGCCGGCTGCGTCAGGTGCAGGAAGACTACTACCCCTACGGTGCCTATCCCTACGGCGGCTACCCCTATGGCGGCTATGGTGGGTACGGCAGCTACGGCCGTTACGGCAGTGGCTATGGGGCCTACGCCAGCGTGCCGCTGGTACGCACCTATGAAGTGGAGGTGATGGTGGTAGATCTTGACCTGTATGACGCCAACGATGGCCAGGCGGTCTGGAGCACCAGCGCCGAGACCGCCAGCCAGGGCTCCCGGAGCGAACGCGAAGAGGCCTTGCGCGAATCCCTGAACAAGGCCCTCGACGGCTATCCTCCCAGTTAAAGGCAATTGGAGATCCATCATGTTGCGCCGATTCGCTTTACTCACATCCATGGTGCTGCTGGGCGCGTGTTCAAGCGGCAATGTGTCCCAGGACTTCGATGCCAGCCGCGACTTTGCCGCCTACCGCAGCTGGGTCTGGCAGGAACCGGCGCTGCAGTACCGCCCCGACGATCCACGGATCAAGAGCGACCTGACCGAGCAACGCATCCGCCAGGCGGTGGCCGGCCAGCTCGACCAGCGTGGCCTGCGCCCCGCCCAGGGCAGCAGCCAGGGTGACCTGAAGGTGCAGACCTACCTGATCGTCGAGAATCGCCAGCAGCAGATCACCACCAATTACGGCGGTGCCTGGGGCGGCTACTGGGGTAACTACTGGGGCGGGCCGATGTACAACGAGACCCGCAGCGTCGACTACAAGGTCGCCACCATCCAGGTCGACATGTTCGACGGCCACGACGGCAAGCTGGTGTGGCGCGGCAGTGCCGAGCAGATCATGAACAACTATCCGCCAGGCCCCGAGGAGCGCAACAGCGCCATCCAGGACACTGTGACCAAGGTCCTCGCCAACTACCCACCGCACTGAGTCGGAACGGGCCGCTCGCCATGCAGGCGACTGGCCATCATCTTGGCTACACTGCAGGGCACAACTGCTGCCACGCGCGGCCTCGGCCGGCAAAGGAGTGCGCGTGTCCCCTCGTTTTCCCGCACGGCAACGCGGCGCCATCGGCCTGGTCGCGGCCCTGACCCTGGGCATGGGGCTGCTGTTCGTGCTGATGGTGGTCGACAGCAGCCGGCTGTTCCTGGAGCAACGCAAACTGCAGCGCATTGCCGACATGGCAGCGCTGGAAGCCGCCGGGCAACTGGCCGTGTGCAGCGGCACAGGTCCCCAGGCCGCCGCCCTGGCCCGGGCCAGCGCCGTGCGCAATGGTTTCGAACTGAGCGCCGTGCAAGCCCTGGACACCACCTGCGGCAGCCTGCAGACCGGCGCCAACAGCCTGCGCAGCTACAGCGTCGATGCCACGCGCCACGAAGCCATCCGGGTGGTCGCCAGCACCCGTGTGGCGACTAGCGTGGCCGCCGGCGTACTGGCCCTGGCACGCGGCAACCCGGTGCCCGACTTCACCCTCCTGAGCGCCAGCGCCGTGGCCGCCACGCCCAGGCCACCCCAGGCGATGCTGCGCATCCGCAGCACCGCCGCCACCCTGGACTCGCGGCAAGCGCCACTGCTCAATGCCCTGGTCGATCCCCTCGGTGGCCACGTCCAACTGGACCTGCTGGGCTGGCAGGGCCTGGCCAATACCCAGATCAACCTGCTCGCCTACCTGGACCAGTTGGCCATCGATGCAGGGGTCAGCGCGGGCAATTATCAACAGTTGCTCAGCGCCGGTGCCACGGCGACCCAACTGCTCCAGGCCGCCGTCAAAGTGCTGCAGCGCAGCGGCGCCACGGCCGAAGTGGTGACCAATCTGGGCAGGATTGCCGTCGGTTCCGACAACAGTCGCCTGCTGCAGTTGGGCAGCATGCTCGACCTGCAAAGCGGCACCACCCAGGCCGGGCTCGACGCCGGCCTGCGGGTGCTGGACCTGGTGCAAAGCGTGATCCTGCTGTCCACCAAGGAAAACGCCGCGACCGTGGAAATGCCCATCAACCTGCTGGGGCTGGCCAACGGCAAGGTGCGCCTGAAAGTGATCGAGCCTCAACAGCTCTCGGCCATCGGCAACCCGCAAACCGACACCATCAGGGTGCAAACCGCCCAGGTGCGGGCGCTGGTCTCCCTGGAATTGCCGGTGCTGTCCACGGTGGCCGGACTGGTCAACGCCGTGCTCGATCTGGCCTCGCCGCTGACCAACATCCTCAACAACCTGCTCAGCCTCAACGTAATGGGCACCCTGCAATCGCTGACCTGCGCCCTGGGCATTCCCTGCAAGGTCACCGACATTCGCCTGCTGCCGGGCACGGTCAGCGTGGATGTCGGCATCAACGTGGCAAGGGCCAGCAGTGAAGTCAGCGACTACAGCTGCAACCCGGAGAAAACCCTCACCGCCCCGACCCGGAGTGCGGCGGTGGATATCGCCATCGGCCAGTTCAAGAACCCGGAGGATTTCTTCAGCAACGGCACTGGCGAAGTCACGCCGCTGCCGCTGATCGACATCGGCACCAACGTCTGCAGTCGCGTGCTGTTCCTGCCACCCATTTGCGGCACCCGGGTGGCATTCGCCGGCGGTGGCATCGGGGTGAAGGTCAACGCACCGCTGCTGGGCAGCAACTCGACCGACCCGGCCAGTGACCTGCGATTCGCACCGCCCGGCCACACGCCACCCGACATCGACCGGCCACCGGCCTATCTGAGCACCTCGGCCAGCAACATCATCGACAGCCTCAACGACACCATCGCCGGCATCGAGGTGCAGGCCTACAAACCCGTCAGCGGCAACCTCCTCGGCGCCGTGGTGACCCAGGTCGCCGGGTTGCTCGATGGCGTCGCCAACATCCTCGAACCGCTGATCAAGGGCCTGCTCGGCCCACTGGTCGATCCGCTGGTCAATGCCCTGCTCAAAACCCTGGGCATCGACCTGCTCAAGGTCGAGGTGGGTGCCAACCTGACCTGCTCCAGCAGCCGTGCTCAGCTGGTGCAGTAGCTCGGCAACTCGATGCAGAAGCGCGCGCCCTCGGCGGCGTTCTCGACACTCAGGCAACCACCCATGGCGTCGATGATGCCGTAGCTCACCGAAAGCCCCAGGCCGGTGCCGACGCCCACCGGCTTGGTGGTGAAGAACGGCTCGAAGATGCGTTCCAGCAAGCGCGGCTCGATGCCGCCGCCGTTGTCCTCGACCAGCAGGCGCACCTGGCGGTCGCTGGCCTCCATGCGCAGGGCAATCCAGGGTTGCAGCTCGCGCTGCTGTTGCCGACGCGCCAGCAAGGCATCCCGGGCGTTGACCATCAGGTTGATCAGCACCTGCTCCAGCTGGTCCTGGTGACCATTGACGGTCTGCGCCTGCATCGGGGCTTCGACCCGCAGCTCGACGCCCTTGCCACGCAAGCCCTCGGCCAGCAGCGACAGCGCGCCCTCGACCGCCTGCCAGGGCGCGAAGGGTTGCTGCTCGACCTCCGAGCGCCGACCGAACACCCGCATGTGGTCCACCACGCGAGAGGCGCGCAGTACCTGGGCATCGATGCGCTTGAGCTTGTCTTGCAGGTAATCCACCTGCACATCGCCGTTGTCCAGGCGCTTGAGCGCATTGACCACCGCCATGCGCATGACGTTCAGCGGCTGGTTGATCTCATGGGCGAGCCCGGTGGCCATCTCGCCGAGGGTAGCCATCTTCGCGCTCTGCAGCAGTTGCTGCTGGGTACGCCGGACCTGGGTGTTGTCGCGCCCCACCGCCTGGATTTCCAGCAGGCGGCCCTCGCCGTCGAACAGGCCACGATCGGACCATACCCACCAGGCATGCTCGCGCCCCGGCAGCTCCAGACAGATTTCCACGCTGCTCACCGGCTGCTCCGGCGTGAGCCCGGCCAGCCGCTCGAGGAAGGCCTCGCGCTGGCTGTCGGACATCCACTGCCCCAGATTGATCCCCGCCAACTGCGTCGCCGAGCACTCCAGGTAATCGGCCAGGGGCTGGTTGCCGAACACCAGGGTCAGGTCGGGGGTGTAGCGGCAGATCATCGCCGGTGAATCCTCCACCAGCACCCGATAGCGCTCCTCGCTTTCGCGTACCCGTTCGGCGGCCTCGGTGGCCTCGCTGACATCCAGCCAGATGCCCACTACCTCCACCGGCAAGCCCAGGTCGTCACGCAGCAGGCGCGCCTCATCGAGCACCCAGTGATAACCGCCCTGGTGGTCGCGCAGCCGGTAGCGACTGCGTACCTGGCCCTCGCGCAACAGGGTGCGGGTACGCGCCAGCCACAGGGCCTGGTCTTCGGGGTGCACCCATTGGCCTGGCTGCGCGTCGGCCGACGGCTCCCAGCCGAGCATCGGTTGCAGGCTGGCACTGAAGAATTCGGCCTGCAGCGCCCCTTCGCAGTAGCGCTGGATATAGATCACTGCCGGCGAGCTGGCGATCAGGTTTTCCAGGCGGGCCTGAGCGGCTCCTGCCTGCTGCTGCTGGGCCTTGATGTCGCTGATGTCGAGCATGAAGCCTTGCAGGCGGCGCTGCTGCCCGCTGCCGCGCACCTGCCCGCACAGGCGGTACCAGCGCGGGTTGGCCTCGAAGTGGTTGTCCAGCAGGCGCACGCTCAGGTGCAAGGCGCAGCCATCGCGCTGCAACTCACCCAGGGCCAGCTGCGCCGCCTCCCTGTCGGCCGGGTGCACACGGCTCAACCACTGGCTGAGGGTCAGCTGCGCCGGCATGCCCAGGCTCGCGGCCAGCCCCGGATCCATGTGCAGGCTCTGCTCGCTCAAGCGCCACTGCCACCAGCCTGCGCCCAGTTGCAGCTGCAGGCTGTCCAGGCGCTCGTTCTGCTGCTGCAGTTCGAACGCCGCCAGGCGACCGAGCAGTGGCTCGGCATAGGCGGCCAGCACCTGCAGCGCGTCCTGGGGCACCAGTGCTTCAGCGGGGCCGATGACGATCAGCCAGGCTTGCACGACCTGGCCCTGGGCATAGGGCAGCAGATAGGTCTGTTCCTGGACAAACAGCGGCTGCAGGCCCGGGTGGCCCGCGCTGCACAGCACCTGGCCCGGGGCTTGCTGGTCCAGTAACGCCCCCAGCGCCGCATCGGCCGGCCAAGCCAGCGGATCATTGCCACTGGCGTAGGTCTGCCAGCCTTCCCGGCCCTGCAACAACAGCCGCGCAGCGCTGGCCCGCCAGTGACGCACCAGCCACTGCAACTGCTCCTGCGCTACCAGCTCCAGGCGTTCGATGCTGCAATCGCGCAAGGCGCTCGCCAGATGGCAACTGAAGTGACGCTGGCGTTCGGCGTTCAACGATTGCTGGCGCTGCTGCAACAGGTCGCCAACATCGAACAGTTGCAGCAGCCACCGCCCGGACTGGGCCTGCAGCCAGCCACGGGTATGCAGGGTGCCACCGCCGGCGGCCTTGAAGTCCAGGTCCAGGACCTGGGCCTGCCAATCCATCGGCTCGCCTTCGAGCACCAGCAGGCTGTAGGGCTGCACATAATCCTGCAGCCGGGCATCGGCCTGCTCCGGCAATGCCAGCGCCGTGCGCAAGGGACCGGCCAGGCGCAGCACCCGGGCGCTATCGTCGAGCCACAACTGCAAGCCCACCAGGGCAATGCCTGGCGCCGGCTCCACAGGCTGCTCGGGAGCTGCCGAGCGCCCACGCCAACGCTCGAACAGGCCTTGTCCGGCACTCACAGTTGCAGGCTCGCGCTGGCCTTGAGGCTCGCAGGCAAGCGCGGCACCTCACCGATCACCGGCATATCGATCACCGGCAACACCGAGGTCAGCTTGGCTTTGGCATAGTCGATTTTCACCGTCAGCAGGTTGCCGGGCGTCAGGGTGACGCTGGCATCGCTGGCGAGCTGGAAATTCAGGGAGCCGGGCATCCACGCCAGTTGTTCACCCAGCACGCTCTTGGCCAGAGTGTCGATGTCGCTGCGATAACTCGGGCTGGCCGGATCCAGGGCCACACAGCGGCGCACCGCCTCGCTGCTGGCCTGGTTGAACGATTGCAGCATGAGCATCGGCAGGCCGTAGCTGACCACCCCGTAGAACACTGCGAAAAAGATCACGAATACCGCAACGAACTCCAGCGCCGCAGCGCCTTTTTGCCGTTTGACCAGGCTTGCTTTCATGATCGCGTCTACCCTGACAGTGACACCTCACTGACAGCATAGAATCATTCACCACAAAGGGATGCCTTTCGCCAATGCAAAGCATGGTCCTTCTGTTGTGGCTTGCCTTGTGCGCCGAACAAGATATGCGTGAACGCCAGATCGCCAACACCCTGACCCTAGGTGCGGCAAGTTGTGCGCTGGCCTACCTGTTCATGACCGGACACACCTGGATCGGCGCCGATGCCAGCGAGGGCGGCTGGGCACTGGCGATCGTCATGCTCCTGACCTTGCCCGGCTATATGCTCGGCCGCTTCGGCGCCGGCGACGTCAAGCTGCTCGCCGCCCTAGCCCTGGCCACCGACCGCATGTACGTGCTGGGTACCTTCATCGGCGCCGGCATCGCCGTGCTGATCTGGTTGTCCTGCCGGCGCCGGCTGTGGGCGCTGCTGAGCCAGAAAGTCAGGAATCGCCTCAAGCAGCTTACCGAGGAGTCCTCGAACAAACAGCCCTTTGCCCCGTTCATCCTGGCCGGTTTCCTGCTGGCCGCAGTGTGGATCCACTAATCGGCCAGAGTCCTGGTGCCTGTACAACCTTGTACAGAGTCGCGATGTGCGACTACTTTTCTAGAGTGTCTGCGGCCTGCGACAAGGGCCACCCAGGCTCCGGGAGAGAGGGGCACACCTGCAGGGAGTAGCGCGTGAACAAATCCTTCAGCGAGGTAAAGGTGCTGGTGGTCGATGACCAGCCAGTGATCGTCGAAGAACTCTGTGAGTTTCTCCAGGGCAGTGGCTATCGCTGCGTACCCTGCCATTGCGCCACCCAGGCCATCGAATGCTTTGCCGCCGACCCGGCCATCGGCGTGGTGCTGTGCGACCTGCACATGCCGCAGTGCGATGGCATAGAGCTGCTCAAGTCGTTGAAAGTGCTCGCCGGCCCCCAGCGCATCTTCGAAGCCATCATGCTCACCGGCCGCGCCGACAAGCAGGATGTGATCAAGGCCCTGCGCGCAGGCTATGCCGATTACTACCAGAAGCCCGTCGACCTCGACGAACTGCTCGAAGGCGTACAACGCCAGGAAGCCGCCGTGCTTGAACAGCAGAAAAGCCACCAGTACCTGGGCAGCCTCAACCAGAAGCTCCAGGACCTGGCCGACTCGATCGACGACCTCTACCAGGACCTGGACAAGGCCCGTGGCCTGGGTACCCAGCGCCGCGCCAGCGACGTCGAGGACGCGGACGCGGACGCGGACGCGGACGCGGACAGCGTGAGCATCCCGGCCATCTTCGACAAGCTGTCGCCACGCCAGCTGGAAGTGGCGCGCCTGGTCAGCAAGGGCAAGACCAACTACCAGATCGCCTGCGAGCTGGGCATCACCGAAAACACGGTCAAACTCTATGTGTCACAGGTGCTGCGCCTGACCCACATGCACAACCGCACCCAACTGGCCCTGGCCCTGGCGCCGGGCAGCTCGCCCCTGCACCTGCGGCAAACGGCGCACTAGCGGCGCCACCCGAGCCGCCGCTATTTGTCGGACGAGTCGACCTGCTCCCAGCGGTAGAAGTCCGGGATCTGGTACTTGTAGCTGTCCAGCCAGCGCTGCATGCTCTGTTCGCGTTCCTTGGGCGTGGCGGTCTGCGGGATCTTCGACGCCTGCTGGTTGCGCGCCTGCAGTTGCAGCCAGGCTTCGGTGGTCTGTTGCGCCGGCGACGACGGCCCCGCCTCGATGGCCGGGGACGCCAGGGGGAGCGCACTCAAGGCAAGCAATAACAGGCTGGCTGGCTTCATGATGACCTCAGGGTTGCCCGAAGGAAGGGGTCGGCTCCGACACCGCTGCGACCTGGTCGGCACGGCTCGGCGCGGACTTGCCAGGCGTTTTCAGTTGCTCGGCACGGCGCTTGGCGTCATTGAACTGGGCCGGGCTCAGGTTCAGGCGCGAGACGAGATCGGCCGCCTGCTCCCACTTGTCCTGGTAGAGCATCAGGCTGACCAGGTTGACCGCCGCCAGGGTGTTGTTCTGCTTGAGCTCGATCGCGGTGAGGAACTCGAAACGCGCCTGCTCGACATTGCCCAGGCTCAGGTAGACCACCCCCAGGTCGTTGCGCACCTTCTCGTCGGTCGGCGCCAGGCGGACCGCGCGCAACAGGTGGCGCTGGGCCTGGAGGTTATCGCCACGGGCGGCGAACAACTGGCCCAGGCCATGCTCGCCTTCGGCGGCCAGGCAGCCGCCGAGCAGGCTGCGGTACAAGGGCTCGGCCTCGCTGCGCCCCAGCAGGCGCAATACCTTGGCCTTGCGCAGGCGCACCTGGGCCAGGTCGGCCGGCAACACCTCCAGGTGGGCCAGGGCGGCGTGGGGGCGCCCCTCGCCGAGCATCTCGTCGGCCATGCTCAGGGCCAGCTCCTGGCTGGAATCGGGCTTGGCACAGCTGGCGCTGCTACCGGGCAGCGCCAGCCAGGGCGCGGCACCCTCGCTGGCACAACCGCCCAGCACCACCAGGCTCATGACCATCATGACTGCTTTCATCGCTACGACTCCCTTCATGAGCCCAGGGCCTTGGCCAATGCCGTGAAGCCGGGGCCGGCCAGCACGATCAGCAAGGCGGGAAACAGAAACACCATCATCACCATCGACATCTTTCCCGACATCTTCGAGATCCGCTCCTGCATCCGCGTCAGGCGCCGGTCATCCAGCAGCTGCTTGAGCGCCAGCAATGACTTCATCGCCCCACCACCCTGGGTGAGCAGTTGCTGGAGGATCACGCAGGTGTCACCGAACTCGTCCACGGCCAGCAGCTGCGCGGTTTTCTCAAGCTCCGGGGCCAGGGCCAGGCCCGAGTCGACCCGTTGCAGGATCAGGCGCAACTCTGCGCTGAGCTCCGGCAGCAGGTGCCGCGACTCCTGGCTCAGCACCCGCAGGCCCTGCTCCACCGCCAGGCCCGATTCGAAGAGGATGCGCAGCAAGGGAATGAAGGTCGAGACTTCGCGAGCGATCCGTTGCTGACGACGGGCAGCGGCCAGCGCCAGCAAACGCTTGGGCAGCAGGTAACCGATACCCAGCGCGCACAGCGGCACCACCAGCCAGGCGTTCTGGGTATCGGCATAGACGGTGTGTTCCAGCAGCAGGCCAACACCCAGGGCCAGCAACGGCACCCCGACCTGGCAGGCGGCAAACAAGGCGCGCTGGCGACTGCGCCGCCAGCCCAGGCGATCGAGCAGTTGGCGGGTTTCGCTGTCCAGGTTCAGCGAGCGCTGGGCCAGGCGACTGCTGCCCACCTGCTGCACCCAGTTGCCCAGGCGATCATCCCGGCCCAGCTGCCCTTGCAGGCGCTGGGCCACCAGGCGTTCCCGGCGGCGCTGGCGCAGCAGCTGCGCGAGCAACAGCACGAAGGCGGCAAAGAACAGCACGGCGCTGAGCATCAAGGCCATTTCACAGACTCCGCAACATGCGCCACAGCGCCAGGCAACCGACCACCTGCAAGCCGAAGGCGGCGAGCAGGAGGAACTGCCCCTGGCCGTCCTGCCACATGCTCAGCAGGTACCTGGGGTTGCTGTTCAGGAAGTAACCGGCCATGCCCACCGGCAGCAAGCCCAGGACCAGGGCGGTCATGCGTGTTTCACCGGTCATGGCACGTAACTGGCGAGCGCCCTGCTCGCGCTCGCGAATCAGCTTGATCAGGTTTTCCAGCAGCTCGCTGGCGTTGCCGCCGTAGCGCTGGTTGATCCGCAGGCCCAGGGCGAACAGGCGCAGCTCGTCCTGCTCATACAGTTCGGCCAGGTCGTGCATGGCATCGTCCAGGTCGACGCCCATCTGCACGTTGCGCCGCACCCGCTGCATGGCGCCCTGCAAGGGCTGCCGGCAGACGTCGATGGCACCCAGGACCGCATCGCTCAGGGTGCGACCGGCCTTGAGACTGCGCATGGCGTGGTCGAGCAGCACCGGCAACTGCTCGATCATGCGTTGCAGGCGGCGCTGGTAGCGCCAGCCCAGGTACAGGCGAAACAGCAAGGGACCGGCGAGCCAGCAGCCCAGCCCGGGCAGCCAGCCAGCCGTGAGCCCGACCAGCAGCGCCAGCAGGCTCCAGATCAGCGCGCCTGACAGCAGGCGGTCGTTGCGCCGCTCGACGCCTGCGCGTTGCAGCAGGCGGTCAAGCCAGTCGCGACGCACCGGGCGCGCGCTCGCGGTCTCCGGCACCTGGCCGAGACGCTGGAGGATGCGCTCGTTACCCGACTTGCGCAGGCCGCTGTAGAACAGCCGCAGCGACACCGCCAACAGCGCCAGGCAAGTCAGCCCGAGCAGCACCGGCATCATTGCCGCGACTCCAAAGGCTCGCGGCGCAGCTTGTCCCCCGCCGGGTTCGGTGCCTCGCGGTAAAAGCCATCGCCCGAACGGCGATCGAGGCGGAACAGGGTGTTGGTGACATACACATCGTCACGCACCCCGACCACCTCCAGCACTTCACTGACACAACGACGGCCATCGGCCAGGCGGGTCAGCTGGATCACCACGTCGAGGGCGGCACAGATCATCTGCCGCAAAGTCTTCTCGGCCACCTGCCGCCCGGTCAGGCCGACCAGGGTTTCCAGGCGCAACAGGGCATCCTGGGCGGTGTTGGCGTGCACGGTGCTCATGGAACCGTCGTGGCCGGTGTTCATCGCCGTGAGCACATCGAGCACTTCCACGCCGCGGATCTCGCCGAGCAGGATACGGTCCGGACGCATGCGCAGGGCGTTGCGGATCAGCTCGCTGGCCTTGATCTCGCCATGGCCCTCGGCATTCGGCGGCCGGGTTTCCAGGCGCACCACATGGGGGTGGTCCAGGTGCAGTTCGGCAACATCCTCGATGGTGACCAGACGCTCGTGGGGCGCGATCAACTGGCTGAGGATGTTGAGCAAGGTGGTCTTGCCGGTGCCGGTGCCGCCGCTGACCAGAATGTTGCAGCGCCTGGCCACGGCCAGTTGCAGGAAGTCGAGGATATCCTGGTCGACCGTGCGGGTGGCCAGCAGGTCGGCGCTCTTGAGCATGTCCTTGCGGAACTTGCGGATCGACAGGCAGGGGCCGTCCAGCGCCACCGGCGGGATGATCGCATTGACCCGGCTGCCATCGGGCATGCGCGCATCGACCATGGGCGACGACTCGTCCAGACGCCGCCCCAGGGGCGCGAGGATGCGCTGCATGACCCGCTCCACATGGTGCGCATCGATAAAGCGCAGGTCGGTCTGTTGCAGCACCCCGGCCCGCTCGACGAACACCCGGTGCGGCCCGTTGACCAGGATCTCGGTGACGCTGCTGTCGCGCAGCAGCACCTCCAGCGGACCGAAGCCGGTCAGTTCGTCGACGATTTCCTCGGCCAGGCGCTCCATCTCGTAGCGCGACAAGGCCAGGTGCAGGCGGGCGATATAGTCGCCCACCTGCTCCACCACGAACTGCGCCAGCGCCGGGCGCGAGCCTTCCAGCAGGTTACGCCCGCTGTCCTCTATGGCATCGATGATGTGCCGATGCAACGCGCGCTTGAGCCCCTGGGGATCGCTGCCCAGGTTGTGGCGCGGGCCACCGAACAGCTCGTCGGCACTGCTCATCGGTGCCCCCAGAGGCGGTTCAGCCAGGAGCCGCCGTCAGTCTTGTGGTTTTCCGAGCGCCGGGCCAGGCCCTCGCCCAGGGTCTTGAGGTGCTGGGTGAGGCCTTCCCGCGGGGCCAGCTCGAACAGGGTCAGGCCCTGGTTCTTGGCGTTCAGGCGCACCTGCGGGCTGTACGGCAACACCACCAGCAGCGGCAGGCCATAGCGCTTGCTCAGGGCTTCGGCGTCCGGCGCCACGCCCTTGAGGTAACGATCGACCAGCAGGCTGGCGTGCTCGAGTTTCATACCCTTCTCCCGCCACTGGGTCAGCACCTCCAGGTTGCGCCGGCAGTCCAGGACGTTCTGGTCGGTGTACCAGATCAACTTGTCGCAATGACTGACGAAGGTGCGCAAGGCTTCGCTGTCGGCCTGCCCGGTGAGGTTCACGACGATGTGCTGGAAGTGCTGGCGCAAGGCGCTGAGCAGCATGTACAGCTCAGCGGCGCTGGTGCGTTCGAGCGCCTCGTCGGCAGCGGCGTAGGCCAGCAGGCGCAGGCCTGAGCTTTCACGGGTGAATGCGCTGTCGATCAGGGTGTTGTCCAGGCGACGCAGGTGCCGCAGGGCGTCGCCGAAATGGAAGGACGCCTCAAGGCCCAGCAAGGCCAGGCTGTCGCCACGGGGCAGGCCCAGGTCGAGCAGCAAGGTTTGCTGGCCGCTGTTCTGCACCACCCGCGCCAGGTGGGTGGTGAGCAAGGCACCATCGGCTGCGCACTGGGCGCCGTAGAGCACGGTCAGGCCACCGAGGCTGGGGTTGCTGGTAACCGGCGGCAGGCGCTTGCTCAGACGCCGCACCAGGCCCGCCACCTCGCTGGCGCGCGAGCCGTAGGCGACAAAGTCACGGGCACCGGCACGCATGGCGTTGAGTACCAGCTGGTTGTCCATGCCGTCGCCCAGGGCGACCATGGCCAGCATCGGCTTGGCCTCCAGCACCCCTTCGATCAACGCACACTGGTTGACCAGGTGATCGCGGTCGAGGCTGACGAACACCAGGCTGGCGAAGGTGACATCGACCAACGCCAGCAACTCGTCGAGGCTGGCGCCGCTGCCGGCACCGACCACCTGCCCCAAGGGTGCCAGGGCGCCCTGCAACCATTGCAGGTCGGCGTCGTTGCGGGTGATGGCAAGAAACGTCTGGCTGAGGTTTTCGCTCATTGGGATAACCCGCTGCGACCTTCGAAGTCGCCGTTTTCCAGGAAGAACAACCGCCCCCAGCTCGGGTCGTAGTTACGCAGCCCCTCACCCGGCAAGGACGGCAGTTGCGCATTGGCCGCCAGGGGCTGGACCAGATGCGGGGTGACGATCATCAACAGCTCGGTTTCATCGCGCTGCAACACCGACTGGCGAAACAGCGCACCGAGGATCGGGATGTTGCCCAGCCCCGGGAACTTGTCCACCGCCGAGCGGGTGGTGCTGCTGATCAGGCCGCTGATGATGAAGCTCTCGCCATCGGCCAGGGAGATGCTGGTGTCGGTGCGCCGCACCGTGAGCCCCGGCACCAGGGTGCCGGCGATGTTCACCGCGTTGGTGTAGTCCAGCTCGCTGACTTCCGGGGCCACCTTGAGGGTGATGCGATCACGGCTCACCACGGTCGGCGACAGCGCCAGACGGATACCGAACTCCTTGTACTCGATCGACACACTGTCGCTGCCGCTGCTGGGCACCGGGATGGGAATCTCGCCACCGGCGAGAAAACTCGCGGTCAGGCCGCTGAGCACCACCAGGCTGGGGCGCGCCAGGGTGTAGGCGAAACCGCTGTTTTCCAGGGCATTGATGGCCGCGAGGAAGCGACTGCTGCCACCGCCCCAGACGATATTGAACACGTTGTTGTCCAGGGGAATACCTGGCCTGACGTCGACATACTGCCCCGGGGCGGTGCTGACGCCGGGCACGTAGCCTGGCCTGACCACGGTGTTGGGCACGGTCCCGGGTGAACCGAACAGGGCATTGTTGGAGCCTTTGAAGAACAGCCGCGCACCGGCCTCCTTGAACTTGGTGCGGTTGACCTCGACGAAGCGAATGTCGGCCTGCACCTGGTTGGGTAGCGTGGGGTCCTGGGAAGGCGGCACGGCGGTCTCGGCCATGTCGGCGGTGGCTACGCCCCTGACGAACAGCATGGCCTGGTGTGGGGTTTTCGCACAGGCCGTCCAGAGCATCAGGCTGGTGGCACCCGGGTTTAGCGCCGTCAGCAGCACGGCATCGTCACCGCTGGCATGCACATCGGCGATCTTCGCGTCGCCCACCGCCACCCGGGTGATGCTCACTGGCGCACGCAGTTCCTGCTGCAGGCCCTGGTCGATTTCTATCACGCCCGGCAACCGGGCCAAGGCCGCGCAGCCGGCACTGGCCGCCTGCACATCGGGCAGCAAAGTGCCCGCGCACAGCAACACGCACAGCAAAGACAGGTTTACCCGCACGGAACGACTGCTCATTTAAGGGCATCCTTGCTTGGTCAGGGAGTTGGCTGGCTGGACTGGTTACCACGGATGATCTGCATGCCTCGCGGCGCAGAGAGGCTGGCGACGGGCTTGGCCACCGGTGTCTGGGCCAGTTGGCTGAAGCGATAGAGTTCGCGGTTGGTGGAGTCCACCTCCTTTGCACTGCCTTGCGGGTCGGCCCAGTAGCGGGCCAGGCGTTTTTCTTCGGCACTGCGTACGGCCAGGCGCAGGCTGCCGGCCTGGGCGGCGAGCAACAACCGGCTGGCCAGTGCCTCGGGGACCGCCAGCACCACGGTGCGTGCCGGCGTGCGCTGTTGTTCCTGACGGGCCTTGTCCTCCAGCGACGGCTCTGCCGGCATGCCATCGTTGGCCAGGCCCAGTTGCTTGCCGACGCTGAGCAGGCGCAGGGCCGGCAGCACGACCTGGGCAGAGGCCTGGGGGTTGCTGTTCTCTTCACGCAGGTACAGCAGCACATCGACATAGTCGCCCGGGCTCAACTGCCCGGCGGCGCCGATCACATCGTCAATGGCCAGCGCCAGGGCGCGCTCGTGGGGACGGATCATGCGCGCCAGCGGTCCGCCGGCCTCGAAACTGCCATGGTCGAGCCAGGTGCCAGCGGCCAGAGCTCGCCAACTGCTGCGCCCCAGTACCTGCTCGATCGTCTGGAAACTGCCGGCGGGGGCCACCTGCAGGCGCTCTACCAGCAGGTCGTCGGCGGTCAACGGGGTGTAGGGGGCAACATCGCGACGCAGCACCACCACGGGCTGGCGTGTTTCATCGCTGGCCTTGTCGACGACCTGCTGCACGACCGCGACCTGCGGCGCAACGACCGGAGCGGCAACAGGCTCGGCGGGCGGACGGCTCAGCACCAGTCCCCAGTAACCGGCCAGCAAGGCGCCGACCAGGAAGAAACCCGCCAGGATGATGGTAATGCGACTGCTCACGTCGGCTCTCCTACTACTACTTCGCTGTAAGTCCTTCGCACCCAAAGGTAAAACCGACTATTTCGCTATGTGACACTAGCGCAGTGGAGCCAAAACGCCATTACCCGTCAGTATTTTTTCCGTCGTAAATCCGGCGCCCCAGTAAAACAACGCCTTACCGGCGCCCATTCGGGGTTATAACTTTTGGATTAATGCTTTCTTACATTTGCCGGTTCTGCCCGGCTTGGCGATGCTGTGATGGCAAAGGGGAATCATCGAATAAGCCCCGTTATCCGCGCCTTGCGCGCCAGGAGAAATGCCATGCGTCTTTCCCGAATCCTCAAGAGCTGCAAAGAATTCTTCTACCGCAAGGATGGGGCCTCCGGCATCGAGTACGCCATTGCGGCGGCGATGGTGGCGGCGGTGCTGACCACCTTCATTACGCCCATTTCCAGTGGTGTGACCTCGGTCTTCACCAAAGTCCAGAGCTCCATGGAAAAAGCCGGCGCTACCGGAGGTACGGGCGGTACCGGCGGCACGGGTAGCGGCTCATAAGGTCGCGGGTTTCGGACTCACTGGACGCTCCATCCTGATTTTCGCTCAGTAACAGGACTACACCATGCCGACCTCTTCCCTACGTCAACAGATTCTCCTGGTGGATGATGAAGAGGACGCCTTGCTGGAACTTGCCGAACTGCTGGAGAGCGAGGGTTTCTGCTGCCACACGGCCACCTCGGTGAAACTCGCCCTGCAACAGCTCACCCGCCACCCGGACGTGGCGCTGGTTATCACTGATCTGCGCATGCCGGAGGAAAGCGGTATTTCACTGATCAAGCGCCTGCGCGAGCACACCGCCCGCCAGCACTTGCCGGTGATCGTCACCTCCGGGCATGCCGACATGGACGACATCAGCGACCTCTTGCGTCTGCAGGTGCTGGACCTGTTCCGCAAGCCGATCTATCACACCCGCCTGCTGGAAACCCTGGACAACCTGTTCCCTAAACCGCGCCTGCACCTGGTGAATTGAGTAGCCGCTGCCGTCAGACAGCGACCTGTAGGAGCGGGCTTGCCCCGCGATTGCGGCGGTACAGGCAATCGCGGGGCAAGCCCGCTCCTACGGCCTGTACCTGAACGTCAGGGTGAAACGCGGCTGGCGGTCGAAGCTGTCCAGGGCGATGTCGGACATCGGCCTGGCGGCTTCCAGGGACAGGCTGTAGTGACGCTCGTCACCCAGGCGTATCCCCAGGGCCGCCGAGGACAGGCGTGAATCGCGTATTTCCAGCTCGTTGAACCAGCTGCGCGCCGCATCCACCACCCCATAGGGCTGCACCAGCTTCAGCCAGTCGCCACCGGGCCTGAAGCTGTAGTTGAGCTCATAGGCCACACCCCAGCCCTTGTCGCCCGCGGCCTGGTCACTGGGGTAGCCGCGGCCGAAGGCCTGTCCACCGAATACCGCCCGCTCACTGTCCGGCAGGCTGTCGTTGCTCCAGGTCAGGGTCGCCGAGGCCACCCCCTGCCAATTGTCGAAGAAGCGGTCGCTCTGCAGCCCCGACACCCGCAAACGGAGGAAATCCAGATCGATGTCACCGTCGGTTCTCGCCCCAAGGTAATCCACCCCCTGGTAAGCCCCGATACTGAGGATGCGCAGCTGCCTGGTGTCGGCCGTGCGCCAGTCACTTTCGAACGCCAGGGCGCGCGAGTCGGTGTGGCTGCTGATGCGCATGGGCACCTCGACGCCGCGGTAATCGGTATCGTCGCTCACCGCATAGACTCGCGCGGCCACACTGAGCCACTCGTTGGGCGAAGCCGTCAGGACCTGGCCCAGGCCGACTGCGTAGCGCTCGTTTTCACGACGCTGGCGCAGGTCGATGCCATTGTTCAGGCGGACCTCGGCGTCGGGGTCGCTGCGATACCCTGATGCCGACAGCGTCAGCTGGCTGCCTTCGTTGTCCAGGTACTGGGCGTAGTCCAGGCGGTAGTAGTGCTCATGATCGTCACCGGGCGGCACCAGCGCGGCAAAGCTGACCTGCTCGGCCAACGCGGTCTGGGCATTGCTGCTCACCGCCAGCAGCGCCTCGAGGTCGTCGCGGCTGCCGTCGGCCAGGCTCAGGGCGGCGCTGAAGGGCTTGCGCGACGCCTGGACGCTCAGCCGCGCCGCGCCATCGTGGATGCCGGGCGACTGCACCCGGGCCTCGAGCGTTACCCCCGGCACCTGGCTCATCAGCGAGGTGTAGCGTTCCAGGGTCTTGCGGGTCAACGGGCGTTCGGCCTTGAGCCGGGTCGTCAGTTGCTCCAGGTACGCCGATGCAGGGCCTATGTCCCCCTGTAGTTGGTAGTCACGGATATAGCCTTCGACCAGCACCACCTGCACCCGGCCATCGGCAAAGTCCTGCGGCGGCAGGTAAGCATAGGACAGCAGGTAGCCGTCCTGTTGATAACGTCGGGTCAGGCGGCGGGTCGCCTCGTCCAGTTCGGCCAGGGTGATATCGTGGTTTACCAGGTCCTGATAGTTGTCGCGCAGGTCACTCAAGGGGTAGACAGTACCGCCTTCGAAACGCACCTTGCGCAGGTGCACCCGGGTCGTCATCGGCAGGTATTGCGGCGGCGCTGCAGGTGTCGTTACGTACAGCTCGGGAGTGACCGGCCGATAGGCATCGGCCGGCAGGTTCGCGGCCGGCAGGCTGCGTTCGACGTCATTGCTGTTGAGATAGACCGGCAGGGGTTCGGCGTTCAGCACACTGGCCCAGGAAACCCCCAAGATCGCGACGGCCAATGGACGCATAGGTCGCTCCATGATCCTGAAGAGTTCGAGGGAAAAACTTCCGTGCCCTCGTCAGACTCAAGCGTAGGTGCTGCCCGGCAGCTGTTCAAGGATCATCGCAGGCGTCCCTTATTCACCGATCTGGAACTCGACCCGGGCGGTCTGTCCGCTCTCGTCCAGCGCGCTCAATTCAACGTTGCCGGCCTGTTCGAAACGGGCGCTCAATTGCGCCTGGCCCAGCGACTCACCCAGTGGCGCGCCGTTGACGAACCACCAGCGCCGACCGTTGCCGCCCAAGGCCGAAACATCGAGGCGCAGCGGCTCGCTGCTGGTGGCCGGGCGGCGCAACTGATCGCCCTGGCGCACGCCGACGATGGACAGCGGCGGCGCGCTGGCCGCGACCTGCGGCGGGCACTGCGGATCGATTTTCGGCAAGCGCGCCTCTCGCCGCTCCAGGCGCGGCAACCAGGGTTCCAGCGGCGCCGGCCACAAGGCGACCTCACGGGCCTGGGCACCGGCACAACCGGCATCGACCCGCAGCCCCCGGGCATTGACCCAGACCGTTTCGCGCAGGCCGACACTCAACGGCTGGTCCGCCGCCTGCAAGGTCGGCGGCGTGGTGCCGTCCAGGGTCCAGGCAAAACGCTGGCGACGGCAGTTGGGGTCGTGGCGGGCCATGGGTTGCCCCAGCGGCCAGCAGATCGCGGCCACCCCGACATTGGCCGGCACCGCAGCCACCGGCACTGCGATACCGCGCTGGCTGTCGCGGTTGCTCAGCACATCGTGTACCTGCAGCATCAGTGGCGCTGCCGAGGCCAGGCCGAACTGTCCGGGCACCGGCGTACCGTCGGGCCGACCGATCCAGATGCCGATCAGGTAACGCGGCCCCACACCGATCGACCAGGCATCGCGAAAGCCATAGCTGGTGCCGGTCTTCCAGGCCAGCAGCGGGCGTTGCACCAGCTCGGCGGTGGGATCGCGATCCGGGCGCGCCTGGCCGCTGAGAATGCGCCGGATGATCCAGGCACTGCCCGCCGACAGCAGGCGCCGGTCCACCAGCGGCGCATCCGGTTGCAGGCGGATCGGCGCACTCAGGCCTGCGCGTGACAAGGCGCCGTAACCGGCTACCAGGTCTTCCAGGCGACTGCCAGCGCCGCCGAGAATCAGCGACAGGTTCGGCTCGGCCAGGGGCGGCAGGGTCAAGGGCACGCCACCGCTGCGCATCTGCGCGGCAAAGCGCTTGGGGCCGAAGGCTTCGAGCAGTTGCACGGCCGGCAGGTTGAGCGACAGGGCCAGGGCGGAGCTGGCCGCCACCGGCCCGCTGAAGCCCATGGAGAAGTTCCCCGGCCGATAGTCGCCATAGCGCCGTGGTACATCCTGGAGCAAGGACTCGGAGTGGATCAGGCCGTCGTCCATGGCCATGCCGTAGAGGAACGGTTTGAGGGTCGAGCCGGGCGAGCGCAAGGCGCTGATCATGTCGACATGGCCGAAGCGGCGCTCGTCGTTCAGGTCAACCGAACCCAGGTAGGCGCGCACCGCCATGTTCTGCGCCTCGACCACCAGGATCGCCGCCGAGGTCCGCTCCGGCAGGCGTGCCCGCCAGCCCAGCAACAGATCCTCCAGGCGACGTTGCAAGGCCGCATCGAGGGTGGTGCGGATCAGCGGCGGGCTGTCCGGCCGGTTCAGCCGCCGGGCCAGCAAGGGCGCCAGGGCCGGCTCCTGGCGTGGCGCCAGCAACAGCGGCTCCTCCCGGGCTTCGGCCACCCGCTGTGGCGGCCATACCCGGTACTCGGCCAGGCGTTGCAAGACCTTGTCGCGGGCCTGCTGCGCCCGTACCGGGTGGCGGTCCGGACGCAGGCGGCTCGGGGCCTGGGGCAATACCGCAAGCAGGGCCGCCTCGGCTGGCGTCAGGTGCTGGGGCGATTTACCCAGGTAAGCCCAACTGGCCGCGGCCACGCCCTGCAAGGTGCCCCCGAACGGCGCGCGATTGAGGTAGAGCTCCAGGATCTGCGCCTTGGACAGGTGCCATTCCAGCTGCGCCGTGCGCCACAGCTGCTGCAGCTTGCCGGCCAGGGTGCGCGGGTGCGGATCGAGCAGCCGGGCCACCTGCATCGACAGGGTACTGCCACCGGACAGCACCCGGCCGCCGCGCAGGTTCTGCCAGGCCGCCCGGCCCAGTGCCAGCGGGTTGACCCCGGGGTGCCGGTAGAACCAGCGATCCTCGTAGGTCAGCAGCGCCTGCAGGTAATAGGGCGAGACCTGATCGGCGCTCACCGGGTAGCGCCAGACGCCCTCGGCATCGGCGAAGCGCCACAGAGGCGTACCATCTTCAGCCAGCACCACCCGCGCCAGGTCATCGGCGGGCAACGGCAGCGGCCACAGGCGATCGGCGCTCCAGAGCAAGGCGCAGAGCAGCAGGACGACGCCCGCCGTGGCGCTCAAGCGTCTGGCTATCGGCGTGCGCAAGCGAGCTAAGATGAGCATCACGCCCCCTCGTCGGGCAAAATGGCCGGGGAACCGCCCCGGCCGGTACAAGGCCAAAGGCTTGGCAACGGCAGACTCGCCGTTTCGATCATCAGGAAGCAACTATGCATGTAGAAGGTTTTTTCGAGTGGCTCGGCCAGGCGCTGGGGGCGCTGATCCGCTTTGTCGTCGATGCCCTGAGCGGGTTGTTCAACCTGCTGAGCAATGCCGGCAGCAGCTTCATCGATGGCCTGGCACGCACACTGGGCATGGACACCTCGCTGGTCAGCATCATTGCCCTGGTCATCGGCCTGATGCTGCTGTACTCGGCCATCCGCGCCTTCATGCGTGCGTCGATCATTGTCGGCATTATCTGGCTATTGCTGGGTTTGTGGGTACTGAGCTGGATCATTCACTGACAACGGCTGTGGGAGCGGGCTTGCCCCGCGATGCGGTCTGATTGGCTGGCCGCGATCGCGGGGCAAGCCCGCTCCCACAGTTCCCACAGTTCCCACAGCTCCCACCGGTCGCAGCCGTCAGCGGCCCTTGACCACCAACTCGTCGACAGTTTCACCCACCGCCTGCAGGTTCGGCCGGTACATCGACTCGACCTGCGGCGGCGGCACCCGGTAGGTGCCCGGGGTCACGGCCCGCGCCAGGTACAACAGGTGGGTGGTGCCGTAACCCTCCAGGTTCAGCGCCGCCACGTAACGGTCATCGCGAAATTCCTGGTGCACGACGTTGGCGTTCTGCATCGACTCGCGCCACTGCTTGACCGCGCTGCTGGCGTTTTCCAGGCTGGCCGCGCTTTGCGCCAGGTTCTGGTTCTCCAGCTCCAGGCCCGCCGGCAACAGGTCGACCACCAGTGCATCCGGCACCCGCGAGGCTGAGGTCAATGCCAGGTGCACCAGCACCAGGTCACCGCTCTTGAGCGCCTTGAGGTCCAGGGCCTGGCCATTCATGCCCAGGAACTCGCGGCGGATGCCCATGCCGTTGCTGCTGGCGGCCGGGGCCTGGCGCGGATAACCGGACAGGGTCAATTGCTGGTAGAGGGTATCGCTGCCCTGGTTCTGCATGCTCAGCGGCGAGGCCAGCAACGACCCTTCCAGCTTCAGCCCCGATTGCGCCGCATCCAGCTCACGCACCTCGCCGGCGCTGTCCAGGCGTGCCGTCCACTTGCCTTCAGGCTTGCTCAACAGGCCACGCCCGGCCAGGAACAGCGCGTTGCGCTCCTGGGTCGACAGCCAGCGGTTGGCCGCCAGTTGGTCGGACAGCTCGAACAGCCGGGTGTCGAGGGCATCGCTGGCCAGGTCGTTCTCTTCGAGCAAGGCCAGGATCAGTGCCTGGTCCCGCAACGGACTGCCGTAGTCGCCCAGCCACTCATCGCCCTTGCGACTGATGGCCAGGCCGGCCTGCAAGGCCTGCTGGGCACGTGGCTTGTCACCCATCTTGTCCAGGGCGATGGCCAGTTGCACCAGCGGCAGCCCTGAACGCGCATCGCTGCGGCGTTCGAACAGGCTGCGCAAGGCACCCAATGGCGCCTGCTGGGTGCGGGCCAGCACCAGGCCGGCATAGGCCTGCACGGCGAAGCGGCTGTGCTCGGCGTT
Source organism: Pseudomonas sp. BJa5 (assembly GCF_030272875.2). Lineage (NCBI taxonomy): Bacteria > Pseudomonadati > Pseudomonadota > Gammaproteobacteria > Pseudomonadales > Pseudomonadaceae > Pseudomonas > Pseudomonas sp. BJa5. The sequence continues at coordinate 67,966 of NZ_JALRNG020000022.1, read as the reverse complement.
GTTGCTGTAGTTGACCTCGACCAGGTTGCGCTCCTGCAGGTAACGCAGCAGGCGCTCGCTGGCTTTCTTCAAGGCCTCGGCCGGAACCGCATAACCCTGCTCGCGGGCGCGCAGGAGGAAGTCGCTGACATAGGCGGTCAGCCAGTATTCCTCTTCACTGTCCGAACTCCACAGGCCGAAGCTGCCGTTGTAGCGCTGCATGCCCAGCAGGTGCTCGATGCCCATCTCGATCTTGCGCTTGCGCACCTCGGCCGACTCGCCACTGATGCCCAGGCGCTTGAGGGTCGCGGCGTCGGCATAGAGCGACGGATACAGGCCACTGGTGGTCTGCTCCAGGCAGCCATAGGGGTAGGCCTCCAGCGCGCGGATCTGCTCGGCCAGGTTCAACGGAGGCCGGCTGGACAGCGCCAGCATCGCCTCCAGGCCTGCCGGCTCGAAGGCGGCCAGATCCTCGGGTGGCAAGCTCCAGGGCTGATCCTTGAGCGCCACCCGGTAATGCTTGAGCATGGCCGGATAGGCCGGGCGGATGCCCAGGGTCCATTCGCGGTTGAAGACACCAAGGATTTCGCCCGGCAACTGCAGGCCGACGACCTCGACCTTGACCTTGCCCTGCCCCAGGCCGCCGTCGGCCTGCACCGGCACCAGCAGGGTGACGCGCTTGCCCTGGGTCAGGTCCAGATGCTGTTCGGCGGCGCCCAGCAGGCTCAGCTGGCCTTCGGTGCTCAGGCGTACGTCGAGCTTTTGCGCCTGACCCGAGAGGTTCGACAGGTCCAGCGCCAGGGTGGTGCGGTCGCCACCGGCGAGGAAGCGCGGCGCCGACAGTTCGGCAATCAGCGGTGCGGCCACTACTGTCTTGCCTTCGGCCACGCCGTAGCGCTCATCGGTCCAGGCCTGGGCCATCAGACGCAGTTCGCCGTTGAAGTCGGGGATGTCGATAGTAGCCTCGCCTTCGCCGCTCTCGTCCAGGGTCACCGGCGCGCTCTGCCGGGCGACGATGGTGACGCTGGTGTCGGGCCGCTTGCCGCCCTTGGCCATCGCCGCGTCGCCACCGAAGGCCAGGCTGGCCAGGCGGCCCTGCCCGGCTTCGATCAACTGGCCATAGATGTCCAGTTGGTCGGCGCCGTAGGCCTTGCGCCCGAACATCCCGGTGAAGGGGTCGGGGGTCGGATAGTCGGTGATATTGAGAATGCCCACGTCCACCGCCGCCAGCAGCACATGCACCTGTTTCGGTACGCTGCCGTCGGCATTGCGCGCCTGCACCTTGACCGTCAACGGCTGCTTGGGACGCATCTTCTCGGGCGCGTCGAGGGTCACGGCCAGCTTGCGCCCGGCCCGGTCCAGCGGCAGGTGCAGCACACCCACCGCGCGCTTGGGCGTGGCGTTGACCTTGCGCTCGCCCGGGCGGATCACCAGGGCACTGACATACAGGTCGTGCCGGGCCCATTTCGGGTCCAGCTGGACCGAGAAGGTCTTGCCTTCGGCCGGCACGTCGATTTCCTGCCACCACAACGGGCCGTCGCTGGACTCGACCATCAGGTAGCCGTTGCCAGCCGCCGGCGGCGTGACCGTGATGTTGGCCGTGGCGCCGTCGGCATAGGCGGGCTTGTCCAGGGCCAGCTTGACCTGGTCCGGTCGCACGGCGCCGCCATCGGCGTTGTCCTGGGCACGATAGCCGGCCCAGAAGCGCTCGCTGGAGACCAGCCCGGTCTGCGGATCCTCGACCTCGACCCGGTACGGGCCCCACTCGACCTGGAAGTTGAGCCGGGCGGTGGCGCCGGCCTTGATGCTGACCGTCTCCTCGCTCTGGGTCAGGAACTTCTCGTTGAAGTTGTAGCTCCAGCCATCACTCTGCGAGTAGTTCCAGTAGTAGTCGCGGCGCTCACGGATCAGACGCACCTTGAGGTTGTCGGCGGCCAGCTTGTTGCCGTCGCGGTCGGCGACCAGCACCTCGAATTCCACCGGAGCATCGCTGTCGGTTTCCTCGCCATCGAACAGACCGCGCAGCCCCGGCAAGCGCTCGGCAGGCCAGATCGGCTGCTCCAGGCGCCGGGTGATCGGCCGCCCACCGGACTCCTGCAGGCTGGCCTGCACGGTCAGTTGCAGCGGCGAGCGGGCCTCGGACCACTTGCTCTCGATGCTCAGGGTGGCCTTGCCGTCGGCGTCCAGGCTGACTTCATCGAGCTCCAGGTCCTGGCTCAGCTCCTGCTCGGTGATCGAGCCGAACTGGTAACCGGGCAGTGCCGGCACCGCTTCGCGCAGCGGGCGCACATAGACCTGGCCGCTCAGGCGATTGCCCGAGGCCGGGGCGCCATAGAGGTAGCGGCCATTGACCTCGATTTCGGCGTTCTGCTCCGGGCTCAAGGGCACATCGCTGCCCTTGAGTTCCAGGGCCAGGCGTTCGGGTAGGAAGTCCTCGACGAGGAACTCATAGATCTGCTTCTTGCCGCCGCCCAGGTCGAACAGCAGTTGCCAGCGCCCGGTCGGCGCTTCGCCGGCCAGTTGCAGCTGATACTGGTAGAGACCGTTGTCGCCCGGCTCCCAGACGAACTTGCGGCTGATCTGCTCATCGGGACGGCGCACCTCCACCGTCACCGGCTGCGGCGTGGTCGGGCGGCCATCCTGGTCGCGCAACAGGCCATTGAGCAACACTGTTTCGCCCGGGCGATACAGGTCGCGCGGACCGAACACAAAGAACTGCAAAGGGGTGGCCAGCGGGCCGGTGATATCGAATTCAGCCAGGTCCAGTGCCGCGCTGTTCAGGCGCAGCATGGTGGTGTGCACGCCTTGGTGGGCCAGCAGGGTTTCAGCCTTGGGCGGCATCGGCAGCTGGGCATGGCCCTGGCCATCGGTCTTGCCCTGGGCCAGCACGCGGCCTTCGGCATCGAGCAGTTCGAGGCTGACATCGCCCAGGGCCTTGCCGCCTTCCAGCGCCTGGGTGAAGACATCGAGGCGGTTGGCATAGCGGTGCGCCGATACGCCGATATCGCTCAAGGTGAACAGGGTCGCCGGTTGCGAGTAGTCATAGGTGCCGGAGGCGCGCATGACCGCCAGGTACACCCCTGGCTCCTGCAATGGTTTGATTCCGGCAATCGGCAACAGCACGGTCTCGCGGGTGTTACGCGCCGGGTTGAGGTCGAAGCGACCGCTGTAGACCAGGTCGGCCATGCCCAGGGTTTCTTTGGACTGGTAGTAGTACAGGCTGCTGTTGCGGCCCCAGGCACTGAGGAAGGCCGACAGCGACTCGGGTTTGATGCGGAAGAATTCGACATCGACCTTGTCGACGTTCAGGGCGATTACCGGCAGGCCCTCGGCCAGGCGTGTAGGCAGCAACGAGCCACGGCTGGCGAAGCCGACGGTGGCCTGCATGTCGCGGGTTTCCAGGCGGCTCACCGACTCGGCGGCCAGGCGGCTGCCGTTGACGGCCTGCAGTCCGGCATCGATGGTCAGCACCAGCTTGCGCTGTGGCTCAAGGTGCCGCAGGCGCAGCTCCATGCCGTTGTCGGACAGCTCCCAGGCGCCATCCACCTTGCCCTTGACGGTGTCGACCAGGTGTACCCGCTCGGCGAAGTTCTGCTGCGCATCCAACGGTACCGAGAAGCTCAGGGACAGGGCACTGGCCCCCTCGACCTGGACTTCCGAGACATCCACCACGGTCAGCTCGCGCCCGGCATAGCGCTTGGCCAGGGTAGCGGCGTCTTCACGGGCGGGCCTGGTCGCCTCCTGGACCTGCGCGGGTGTGGCGGCCGGCGCGCTGGCCGGCTTGTCCGGGGCAGACGAGTCGCAGGCACTGAGCAAGGCCAGCGCGCAGGCCAGCAACAATCCTTTGTTGAGCATGGGAGTAACTCTTGGGCAGCGGGTTCTGAGCTATGAACTATATATCAACGGCGCCACCCTCGAGCCGCACTGCGCGCAAATCAGAGCGCGCCTACGGGATTTGTTCCCCGTAGCGGCTACAATGGCCGGCTTGCCTGGAGCCGACATGTCCCGATTGCTGACCGACTGGCGCGACCGCCTGACCCACCGCAAGGTCTGGGCCCTGGCCGCACCGATGATTCTCTCGAATATTTCCGTACCCCTGGTGGCCCTGGTGGACAGCGCCGTGATCGGCCACCTGCCCCACGCCCATCAGCTCGGCGCCGTGGCGGTCGGTGCCACGCTGTTCACATTCCTGGTCGGCTTGATGGGCTTCCTGCGCATGGGCTCCACCGGATTCGCCGCCCAGGCGGCCGGCCGCGCCGATGGTGCTGCGCTGCGCCAGGTGCTGGTGCAGGGCCTGCTGCTGGCGCTGGGTTTCGCCCTGCTGATCGGCCTGCTCGCCCTGCCCTTCAGCCAACTGGCGCTGCAGGCGATGCAGCCGAGCGAAGCATTGCATGAGTCCACCGAGGCCTTCTTCCACACCCGCCTGCTCGGCCTGCCGGCCGCCCTGGCCAGCTACGCCCTGGTCGGCTGGTTCCTCGGCACCCAGAACGCCCGGGCGCCACTGGCGATCCTGCTGACCAGCAACCTGCTGAACATCGCCTTGAACCTGTGGTTCGTCCTTGGACTGGACTGGGGCGTGGTCGGCTCGGCACGGGCCTCGGTGATCGCCGAATGGAGCGCCGCCCTGCTCGGCCTGGCCCTCACCCGCCCGGCCTTGCGCACCTACCCCGGGCAGATCGCCTGGGCGGCACTGAAGCACTGGCAGGCCTGGCGGCCGATGCTGGCGGTCAATCGTGATATTTTCCTGCGCAGCCTGGCGTTGCAGGGGGTGTTCCTGCTGCTGACCGTGCAGGGCGCACGCCTGGGCGAAGCCACCGTGGCGGCCAATGCCCTGCTGCTCAACGGCTTGATGCTCACCGCCTATGCCCTCGACGGCCTGGCCCATGCGGTCGAGGCCTTGTGCGGGCATGCCATCGGCGCGGGAGATCGCCCGGCACTGCGCCGTTCCCTGACCGTGGCCGGTGGCTGGTCACTGCTGGCCAGCAGCGGCTTTGCCGTGCTGTTCCTGCTTGGCGGGCACCAGTTCATCAACCTGCAGACCGATATCGACAGCGTGCGCGACGCGGCCTACCCGTACCTGCCGTACCTGGCGCTGTTGCCCCTGGTGGCGGTCTGGAGTTACCTGCTCGACGGCCTGTTCATCGGCGCGACGCGGGCGCGGGAAATGCGCAACGGCATGCTGGTCAGCGTGGCCCTGGCCCTGCCGGTCGCCTATGCGGCCACAGGCCTGGGCAACCATGGGTTGTGGCTGGGGTTTCTGCTATTCATGGCGCTGCGGGGGCTGACACTGGCGCTCATGGGCTGGCGCTTGCAGCGGCGGGATGGGTGGTTTGTGCGGGATTGAATGCATCGCGGGGCAAGCCCGCTCCTACGGGGTAGGAGCGGGCTTGCCCCGCGAAAAGGTCAGCTCGACAGGTACGAAGAACGGGTCAGCCCCAGACGCAACGCGTCGAGGAACTGGGTCTTCTCACGCGCGGTGATCTTGGCGCTGGCGCACTTGTCGCGGTAATGAGTCATCAACTCCTCCGGCGACAGGTGCACGTAGCGCAGCATGTCCTCGATGGTGTCGTGGGTCTCGATACCGGCGTGGTACACGGTGCCATTCGGGTTCTGGTAGATGTTCACCGAATCGGTGTCACCGAACAGGTTGTGCATGTCGCCGAGGATTTCCTGGTAAGCGCCGACCAGGAAGATACCCAGCAGGTAGTCCTCACCTTCTTTGATCGCGTGCACCGGCAAGCTGGTCTCGATGCTCTGCTCGTCGACGTACTGGTTGATCTTGCCGTCGGAGTCGCAGGTCAGGTCCTGCAGCACCGCGCGGCGCATCGGCTCTTCGTCCAGGCGATGCAGCGGCAGGATCGGCAGGACCTGGCCGATGGCCCAGGTGTCCGGCAGGCTCTGGAACACCGAGAAGTTGCAGATGTACTTGTCGGCCAGCTTGTCGTTGAGCTCGTCCAGCACCTGGCGGTGCGAGCGCTGGCGGGCCTTGAGCGAGTTGTGCAGGCGACGGCACAGGGCGAAGTAGCACTGCTCGGCCAGGGCCTTCTCGGCCAGGGAGATCTTGCCGTCGGCGTACTGGGCCGCCACGTCGCTCATGTAGTGGGTGGCGCGCCAGTAGGTCTCGGTGACCATCTCGATATCGGTCGGGCCCAGCAGGTCGGCCAGCCACTGCACGGTCTCGGGCAGGCTGTCCTTGTTCTCGATCACCGGCACTTCGTCGTTGTGCTTCTCGACGTCGGTCACCTGCACCACCAGCATGGCGTGGTGGGCGGTCAGCGAGCGGCCGCTCTCGGAGAAGATGTGCGGATGCGGCAGGCCCTGGGCATCGCAGAACTCCTTGAGCATGCCGACCACGACACCGGCGTAGTCGTCCATGTCGTAGTTGATCGAGCTGGCGTTGCGCGAGTGGGTGCCGTCGTAGTCGACGCCCAGGCCGCCACCGACGTCGATGTGATCGACCGGCAGGTTCAGGGCGCGCAGTTCGCCGTAGTAACGAATCGCTTCCTTGAAACCGTGCTGGTAGTCGGCGAGGTTGGCGATCTGCGACCCCATGTGGAAGTGCAGCAGGCGGATGCCCTGGTCAAGGCCGGCATCGCGGAAGCGCTGTACCACCGAGATCAGTTGCGCAGCCGACAGGCCGAACTTGGATTTCTCGCCACCGGTGTCGGCCCACTTGCTCGACGCCAGCGACGACAGGCGCACGCGCAGGCCGACCTGTGGCTTGACCTTGAGGTCGGCCGCTTCTTCGATCACCAGCGCCACTTCCGACTCTTTCTCGATGACGATGAAGACGTTGTGACCGAGCTTCTGGCCCATCAGCGCCAGGCGGATGAACTCACGGTCCTTGTAGCCGTTGCAGACGATGGTGCCGCCTTTCGGTGCCAGCGCCAGCACCGCCAGCAGCTCGGGCTTGGAGCCGGCTTCCAGGCCGATGGAAACGTTCTGGGTGGCGATGATGTTTTCCACCACCGCTTCCTGCTGGTTGACCTTGATCGGGTAAAGCGCGGTGTACTTGCTCTGGTATTCCAGGCGCGCGATGTTGGCGTCGAAAGCACCGGTCAGCTGGCGCACGCGGTCTTGCAGGATGTCGGGGAAGCGCACCAGCAGCGGCAGCGACAGGCCGCTCTTGCGCAGTTCATCGACCTGCTCGTAGAGGTCGATCGGCGCGCTGCCCGGGCCGTTGGGTCGAACTTCGACGCGCCCGGCCTCGTTGATTGCGAAATAACCGGCCCCCCAATGGCGAATGCCATAAACGCTGCGGCTGTCCGCAACTGTCCATTGGCTGCCATCGTCTTTGCGTGTGCGTCGTACGGACATTGAAGTCCCCTATATAAAAAGTCGAAAAACACCGGCCCACAGCTGGCGGGCGCAGTGTAAAACCTGGAAATGACGATTTTCCGTGTTCAGGGATAGACCCTTCCTACGGGAACGAGTTTAGAAAGCGAATTGCAAAAAATCGCGATGCTGTCTTCAGCCGCCGGACTTTTTCGCTTTGAAGCCTTGTTTGATCAGCTCTGCCAACAACAGCTCGACATGATCGCCCTGGATTTCGATGACGCCGTCTTTCAACGCGCCACCGGTGCCACATCGCCGTTTGAGCGTGCTGGCCAGGTCCTTGAGCTGTTCCAGGGGCAGCGGAACGCCGCTGATGGTCGTCACCGTCTTGCCGCCACGGCCCTTGCTTTCGCGGCGCACGCGAGCAATGCCATCGCCTTCGGGGATGATCGACTGTTTGCAGATGCAGGCATCTATGGGTTTGCTGCAGTCCGGGCAATGCCGACCTGCGTCAGTGGAGAACACCAGGCCACCGAGGGCGGCGAATGATGAGGCTTTCTTGGCCACTTTTGATCCTCGTACGGTGAGGACAAAAACTGGTCGATACCCCTGGCAGGGTGCCGACCGCGAAGCCCCACTCTGGCAGGGGCAGCGCTACTGCCACACCAGGGTGCGGCAGCCTTAAAAGGCCGCGCAGTGTAACGATAAATCGCGCGAATGCTAAGTACAAAACTGCGCCATTTTAGGCAGGAATCGCGACGTCAGGCTTGACGGTCGATATAGCGCTGCAGCGCCGCCAGGGAGTCGGGGCAATACGGCTGCTGCCGGCTGTCGGCCAGGGCCTGGTCGAGGGGCAGGAAGCGGGCTTCGCTGACCTCCTCAGGTTGCAGGCGCAAAGGCCCGTCCCAGACGGCCGAGAACACCGCGCACCAGAGCCGGTTGCCGGGCTGGTCGAAGAAGAAGCGCTCGTGGAAGGTCAGTTCGACCCCGGCCACTCCCAGCTCTTCTTCCAGCTCACGGGCCGCCGAATCGGCAAAGCTTTCGTCCGCCTGGACCATGCCGCCGGCGGCCACATCCCAGTACCCTGGATAGATGGCCTTGCTCTCGGTGCGCCGGTGCACGCATAGCTCACCGGCCGAGTTGAACAGCAGGATGTAGGTGCCGCGCCCGATCAGGCCGCGCTCGCGCAGTTCGGCCCGTGGCAAGGCGCCCAGCAACTGGTCGTTGTCGTCGACCCAGGCGATCAGCTCGGCATCGGAGGCGGCGCGATGGGCCGCCTCCTGCTTGGAGATGGCCACCGGTCAGCCCTGGGACAGCAGCTGGCGAAGGTCGATGACCGCGGCATTGGCCCGGGAGATGTAGTTGGCCATGACCAGCGAGTGGTTGGCCCACATGCCGAAGCCGCTGCCGTTGAGCACCATCGGGCTCCACAGTGGCTCCTGGGAGGCTTCCAGCTCACGGATGATCTGGCGCACGCTGACCGTGGCGTTCTTCTTGGCCAGTACGTCGGCGAAGTCGACTTCGATGGCGCGCAGCAGGTGCGACAGGGCCCAGGCTTGGCCGCGGGCTTCATAGAAGACGTTGTCGATCTGCAGCCATGGGGTCTCGACCACTTCCTCATCCAGTTGCGGTGCCTGCCCGGCGACCACGGTCTCGGTCTTCAGGGTGCTGTTGAGCTTGACCCGGCCAACGCTGGCCGACAGGCGCTGCGACAGCGAGCCCAGGCGGGTGGCGACGTCGCCCAGCCAGTTGTTGAGGTTGTCGGCACGGGTGTAGAACAGCGCGCCCTGCTGCTCGGAGGCCAGGCGGCTCTGGTAGCGGGTCAGCGAGTTGATGCCTTCCTGGAACTCGGATTCGCTCGACGGCAGGATCCAGCTCTTGTTGTCGAAGTTGAAGCGCGGCTCGGCCTTGGCCAGGTCGGCGTCTTCGGCAGACTGCGACTGCGAGCGGGCGAAGTCCTTGCGCAGCGCCCGGCTCAGGTCGCGGACCTGGACCAGCACGCCGTATTCCCAGCTGGGCATGTTGTCCATCCACAGGCCTGGCGGGAAGCGGTCGTTGGAGATGTAGCCACCCGGCTTGGTCAGCAAGGTGCCGGCAACGGTCTTGAGGGTTTCCACCGTGGTAAAGCCCACGACCATTTGCTGGCCGCTCTTCTCAGCGGCCGCCTGGGCATTCTGCTGGACCGGGAACAGGTCCGGCTCGGCGCTCCAGTACCAGCCCAGGGCGATGCACACCAACAGGTAAAGGCCGATCAGCGTGCCCAGCGCACGGCTGAAGAACAACCCACCGAAGTAGCTACGGGTGGCGGCGCTGCGCGGTTCTACCCGCTCGCGTGCCTCGGCTTTGCCTGTACGGTTTTTCCAGTCCAGCATGGCGTTGTCCTTTGTGTCACGTTGGTTCAAGGGGTTCGACCGCAACCCCCGGGCTTCGTGCCAGCGCTGTGCGGTTTTCCGTTACGCGCCGCCTGCCGGGGTCGGCAAGTATCGCAGCACTATAAATCAAGCGCGCCGGTTCGTATAAGCGACTGATGAGTCAGAAAATGAATTAAAAACTTGTACAGTAAATTGATACAAGGCACTCGATTGTCCAGCAAGTGGTGCTAGCATAGAGCCATCACTCGAACTGCCTCACCCCTTACAAGTAGTCAGGACATGACCGAGCCAGAAGACCCCAGTCGTGAGCGCCTCAAGCAGCACTTTGCCCAACGGGTCATTCACCAGGCTCGGCAAATCCTCGAAATCTGGCAGCGCCTGCAGCGCAGCGAGTGGTCGACGGGCGACCTGGGTGAACTGAGCGAGGCCACCCTGCGCCTGCAACGCTACGCCGAGCGCTTCGAACAGCCGGAACACAGCCAGCTGGCCGAGGCCATCGGCCAGACCCTGGCCGCCGTCGAAGCCAACAGCGCACAACTGAGCAGCCACCTGATCAGTGAGCTCAACCGCCTGATGCTGCGCCTGTCGCGCACCGGCCTGCGCCAGGGCGACAAGCTCGAACAGGTACCCCTGCCGCCCCTGCGCAAGCCGGTCTATATCATGCTCCAGGACCACGAGAGGGCCGAGCGCCTGGCCCAGCAGCTGGAGTTCTTCGGCCTTGGTGTACAAGCCTTGTACAGCGCCGATGCCTTTCGCGCCTCGATGGTCGAGCGGCTGCCGTCGGCCATCGTCATGGATGTCGACTTCAGCGGCCCTGGCCTCGGCCTGCAACTGGCCGCCCAGGCCCAGCTAGGGCTTGAGCACCGGGTGCCGCTGTTGTTTTTCAGCCTGGATGAAACCGATACGCCCACGCGCCTGGCCGCGGTACGTGCCGGCGGCCAGGAGTTCCTGACTGGCACCCTGGAAGCCTCCAGCCTGCTGGAGAAAGTCGAACTGTTGACCAGCGTCACCCAGTACGAACCCTTCAAGGTATTGATCATCGACGATTCCCGGGCCCAGGCCATGCACACCGAGCGCCTGCTCAACAGTGCCGGCATCGTCACCCGCACCCTGACCGACCCGATCCGTACCATGGCCGAGCTTGCCGACTTCCAGCCCGACCTGATCATCCTCGACATGTACATGCCAGCGTGCACCGGCCCGGAGCTGGCCAAGGTGATCCGCCACAATGACCGCTACGTCAGCGTGCCGATCATCTACCTGTCGGCCGAAGACGACCTGGACAAGCAACTCGACGCCATGAGCGAAGGCGGCGACGACTTCCTGACCAAGCCGATCCGTTCGCGCCATCTGATCACCACCGTGCGCAACCGCGCCGCTCGCGCGCGTAACCTCAAGGCGCGCATGGTGCGTGACAGCCTGACCGGGCTGTACAACCACACCCATATCCTGCAACTGCTCGAGGACTGCAGCTTCCGCGCCCGCCGTGAGGAGCAGCCGTTGAGCTTTGCCATGCTCGACATCGATCACTTCAAGAAGGTCAACGACAGCCATGGCCACCCTATGGGCGACCGGGTGATCAAGAGCCTGGCGCTGTTTCTCAAGCAGCGCCTGCGCAAGACCGACTTCATCGGCCGCTACGGCGGTGAAGAGTTCGCCATTGTCATGCCCAACACCGATCTTGCGGCTGCGCACCAGGTGCTGGATGAGATCCGCCGGCGCTTTGCCGAGATCCACTACCCGGCCCAGCCCCGGGACCTGTTCTGCACCTTCAGTGCCGGGGTGGTGCAGCTGCGTGACGGGCTCGATGCCCTGAGCATGGCCACGGCCGCCGACGAAGCCCTGTACCGGGCCAAGGGCGCCGGGCGCAATCGCGTACAACGGGTGGACTGATCAAGGCAAAGTGCCACTTTTTTCTCCAAGCCCTCCGCTTCGTCATCACCCGGTCATAAAAACGCAATAACTTCAGGCGCTTACCGTTCGGCCGTTGGTAGACAACGCACATGCGCCTGAAGCTGCTCACCAATTTCAACACCCTGTTGCTGGTCACCGTCTGCATCGCCCTGGGCGCCACCTTGTGGTGGTCGCAACGCGCACTGGAACGCCCCTATCAGCTGATGGAGCAGTACCTGTCACTGTCCCGGCAGTTCCAGGACCAGGTGGCGCGCAACATCCAGGATTACCTCGGCAGCGGCGATGCCCTGCGCCATGCCACGGCGGTACAGGCCACGGCCGACCTGCAGGAACAGTTCAAGCAACTGCCCGAAGCGCTGGCTGCCAGTGTGCGCCCCAGCCTCGACAGCCTGCAGCACTTTAGCGGCAACGAACTGCTGGCGGCGGGCAAACTGGCGGGCGATCCACAGGCCTTGCTGCAGCAGGCCGAGCGCGAGCTGGGGGCCAGCCTCGATCAACTGGCCAGCTATGCAAAAGACAGTGGCAACGACGCTGCCGGGCGTTACACCCCGGTGCTGTTCAAGGCCGCACTGCACCTTTCACGCCTGTCGCTGGCCCGCGACAAACTGGTCAGCAGCGGACGTAGCGAGCTGGCCGACGAAGTGCAACGTGAACTGCAACTGATCATCGCCCAGGCCCAGGCGCTGGATGAGCTGCCGTTGCTTGGCGTCACCCACAGCAGTCAATCCGGTGCCGATGATTTTGCCGCCCTCATGGGGCTTGAATCGCAAGGTGCCAGCATCGCCGAGGACAGTGGCATCGGTCTCAAGCGCGAGTTGACCAGTCTGCTCAACCGCTACCCGGCCGAGCTGCAGCGCACCCGCGAGCTGATCCAGCGGCGCAGCGAGCTGGCGGCCAGTACCCACCAGCGCATCGAAGCCGTCCAGCAAGCCATCACTGCCCTCGAGCCCGGCGTGCGCAGCCAGCACGCCACCATCCAGGGCGAGGTGCGGATGATCCAGGGGCTGATGATCGGCCTGATCCTGCTGATCGCCCTGCTGATCGACACCCTGCAACGGCGCCTGGCGCGGGTCCTGACCAGCCTGGCCCCGGCCCTGTCGCGCTGGGCCGAGGGCGATTTCGCCCAGCCCATCGCCCTGGGCAAGAGCAACCGCGAGATGCACGACATCCAGGAGTCGCTCAACCGCCTGCGACACTATCTGGTGGAACTGGTCGGCACCCTGCGCACCCATGCCGAACAGGTGGCCGGCAGCAGCCATGCCCTGGCCGGCATGAGCAGCGCCCTGCACGACGGCGCCGAGCGCCAGGCCGGCGATACCGCACAGATCCGCGATGCCCTGGGCGAGCTGGAAGCGACCATCCTGCAAGTGGCCGGTGATGCCAGCCAGGCCGCCGACGCCAGCCGCGACGCCGGGCGTGCAGTGGAACAGGGCCAGGCGGTGATCGGCCAGAGCCTGTCCGGCCTGCGCGCACTGGTCGATGAAGTGCAGGGCAATGCGCAGATGATCGAGCAACTGGCCGAGGAGTCCGCCACCATCGGCGGCGTGCTCACGGTGATCCGTTCGATTGCCGAACAGACCAACCTGCTGGCCCTTAACGCCGCCATCGAAGCGGCGCGCGCCGGCGAAATGGGCCGCGGCTTTGCCGTGGTGGCTGAAGAGGTGCGCTCGCTGGCCCAGCGCACCACCGGTGCCACCGCCGAGATCCAGACCCTGATCGGCCGTTTGCAACAGGCAGCCCGCGAATCGGTGCAAGGCATGCGCGACCAGCTTGAACACGCCGAAGCCACCGCCAGCCAGGCCCAGTCGGCCGACGGGGCGCTGGATGAGATCGTCACGGCGATCCAGACCATTTCCGCCACCGCCGTACGCATTGCCGACGTCACGGCCCAGCAGAGTGGCGCGGTCAGTGAGATCCGCGATCACAGCGAGCGGATTCATGACCTGGGCGAGGATAACCTGCAGCGTATCGGTGAGGGGCGCGAGCAAGGCGAGCAATTGCTCAGGCTGGGTGGGGAGTTGAATACGGCGGTACGGGCGTTTCGGGTCTGAAATCGTGTCGTGCCCATCGCGGGGCAAGCCCGCTCCTGCAGCCGCGATGGGCGCGACGCCACCCCAAAGTCCGCTATGATGCAGGCACTTCTGTACTGCGAGACCGCCATGCGCCGCCTGTTTTTCCTTCTGTTCATGCTCCTGGCCTTGCCTGCCGTCGGCGCCGGCCTGCTCGACAACCGCCCAAGCGCCACCCTGGGCGCCGCCTCGCTGAACAACAGCGACGATTTCCTGCCTGTGCATGAAGCCTTCAAGCTGAGCCTGATCCACAGCGACGCCAAAAGCCTCAAGCTGCGTTTTGTCGCCGCTGATGGCTATTACCTCTATCGCCATCGCTTCCAGTTCCACACCGAGCCCACCGACATCACCCTGGGCAATGCCCAAATCCCGCCCGGCGAAGCCAAGCACGACGACTTCTTCGGCGACGTCGAGGTCTATCACGGCATCCTCGACATCGAGATACCGCGACCAGCCGGCGACCCGCGCGCCTTCACCCTGCTGGTGGGCTACCAGGGCTGCGCCGACAAAGGCCTGTGCTATCCGCCGGAAACCGAGCGCCTGAGCATCGATGGCACCGAAGCGGCCCCGGCGCCAGGCTCGCCCAAGGCCTGGACCTGGAAAGAGCTGCTGCTGTTCTTCCTCGCCGGTGTCGGCCTGACCTTCACCCCCTGTGTGCTGCCGATGCTGCCGATCCTCTCCGGTGTGGTCCTGCGCGGCCAGGTCGGTGGCCTGCGCGGCCTGGCCCTGTCGCTGTCCTACGTGGTGTCGATGGCTGCCTGCTTTGCCCTGCTGGGGGCCTTGATGGGGCTGTTCGGCGCCGGCATGAACCTGCAGGCGCGCCTGCAGTCGGCCTGGGTACTGGTACCGTTTTCGCTGTTTTTCGTGCTGTTCGCCTTGGCCATGTTCGGCCTGTTCGAGCTGAAGCTGCCCCACGCCATCAGCACGCCGCTGGAGCGTCTGGTCGGGCGGACCAAGGGCGGCTCGCTGATCGGCGCGGCGATCCTGGGGATCTTTTCCAGCCTGCTGGTATCGCCCTGCGTGTCGGCGCCACTGGCCGGTGCGTTGCTGTATATCAGCGCCAGCGGCGATGCCGCCGGTGGTGCACTGAAGCTGTTCGCCCTGGGCCTGGGCATGGGCGCCCCGCTGCTGCTGGTTGCCACCGGTGGCGCGGCCTGGCTGCCGAAAAGCGGGCCCTGGCTGGTCACGGTCAAGAACGCCATTGGCGTGTTGCTGCTGGGGCTGGCCATCGCCCTGCTCAGCCGCGTGTTGCCCGGGCAGGTCACGCTGCTGCTGGTGGGCCTGCTGAGCGCAGGTGTGGCGCTGTTCCTCGGTGCGCTGGAGTTCACCAGCAAGACCGCCCGGCAACGCCTGGCCCAATTGCTCGGCCTGTTGCTGCTGGTCTATGCCCTGGCCTGCTGGTATGGCGCCCTCAGCGGCCAGACCGACCCGCTACGCCCACTGCCTCAGGCCGCGCTGGTCAGCACCGACAAAGGTGCGCCGGTCAGTGCGCAGAGCGACTGGCAGACCGTGACGACCCCCGCCGCCCTCGACAGCGCCCTGGCCGAGGCCAAGGCAGCCGGGCAAGCCGTGGTACTGGACTGGTACGCCGACTGGTGCATCAGTTGCAAGGTGATCGAGCGCGAAGTGCTGACGGCCCCGGCGGTGAAAGAACAGCTCAAGGACTTCAAGCTGGTGCGCTTCGACATTACCGAAAGCAATGCGCAACAACGTGCGCTGCTCGACCGCTATCTATTGTTCGGCCCGCCTGCACTGCTGTTCTTTGCCACGAACGGCAGCGAAAATACCGCTGCACGTGTGGTGGGCGAGACAAACGCCGGCGAATTTGCCGAACATCTGACGCGCATTCGCGCCGATCTGGGTCTATAACTTCTTCTGGCCGTGAAAAAGCCATCATCGATGACCAAAATTAATAAATTAGTCACATATCTGGCGTGAATCTCGGTCATCGTGCTGGCTATTGTCGGTAACTGGACACTGCCCGCCGGTTTGCGGCATAGTCGCCGCGCAACGTTTGTGCCTAACGATAAAAGGAACCACAGATGGCAACGCTACTGGTGCTGCACGGCCCCAACCTGAACCTGCTCGGAACCCGCGAGCCGGGCGTCTATGGCGCCGTGACCCTGGCCCAGATCAACCAGGACCTGGAGCAGCGCGCCCGCGCCGCCGGCCATCACTTGCAGTACCTGCAGAGCAATGCCGAGTACGAATTGATCGATCGCATCCACGCCGCTCGCACCGAAGGCGTCGACTTCATTTTGATCAATCCAGCAGCTTTCACACACACAAGCGTCGCATTACGTGACGCATTGCTGGCGGTGAGCATCCCATTCATCGAAGTGCACCTGTCCAACGTGCACAAGCGTGAGCCTTTTCGCCATCACTCCTACTTTTCCGATGTCGCCGTAGGAGTGATTTGCGGCCTGGGCGCCAGCGGTTACCGGCTGGCCCTGGAGTCCGCCCTGGAACACCTGGCTGCCAACGCGAAGCCCTGATGACGAGAACCCGGCCTGTGGGCCGGGGCTCACAAGAAACGTTTGCTAACACGTTTTTATATTTACGCCCCTGACCGAACCTTGGGAGTTGATGATTAATGGATATCCGTAAAGTCAAGAAACTGATCGAACTGCTGGAAGAGTCTGGCATCGACGAGCTGGAGATCAAGGAAGGCGAGGAATCCGTACGGATCAGCCGTCACAGCAAGGCCCCGGCCCAGCAATACTTCGCGCCAGCCCCCGTCGCTGCCGCCGTTGCACCTGTCGCCGCACCAGCCGCCGCTGCTGCGCCAGCCGCCGAAGCCCCGGCCGCGCCAGCCCTGAAAGGCACCATCGTCCGCTCGCCAATGGTCGGTACCTTCTATCGCAAGCCTTCGCCGACCTCGGCCAACTTCGCTGAAGTCGGTCAGAGCGTGAAGAAGGGCGACACCCTGTGCATCGTCGAAGCCATGAAGATGATGAACCACATCGAAGCCGACATCGGCGGTGTGATCGACGCCATCCTGGTGGAAGACGGCCAGCCGGTTGAGTTCGACCAGCCGCTGTTCACCATCGTTTGAACCGCGGAGAGCCAACGATGTCTGCGAAGCTGGAAAAAGTCCTGATTGCCAACCGCGGGGAAATTGCCCTGCGGATCCTGCGTGCCTGCAAAGAACTGGGCATCAAGACCGTCGCCGTACACTCCACGGCAGACCGCGAACTGATGCACCTGGGCCTGGCCGACGAGTCGGTGTGCATTGGCCCGGCCTCCTCCAAGGACTCCTACCTGCACATTCCGGCGATCATCGCCGCGGCAGAAGTCACCGGTGCTACCGCCATCCACCCAGGCTACGGTTTCCTCGCCGAGAACGCCGACTTCGCCGAACAGGTGGAGAAGTCCGGTTTCGCCTTCATCGGCCCGAAAGCTGACACCATTCGCCTGATGGGCGACAAGGTTTCGGCCAAGGACGCGATGATCAAGTCGGGCGTACCGACCGTTCCGGGTTCCGACGGCCCACTGCCGGAAGACGAAGAAACCGCGCTGGCGATCGCCCGCGAGGTAGGCTACCCGGTGATCATCAAGGCCGCCGGTGGCGGTGGTGGTCGCGGCATGCGCGTGGTGCACAAGGAAGAGGACCTGATCGCCTCGGCCAAGCTGACCCGTACCGAAGCCGGTGCTGCGTTCGGTAACCCGATGGTCTACCTGGAGAAGTTCCTGACCAACCCACGCCACGTGGAAGTCCAGGTACTGTCCGACGGCCAGGGCAACGCCGTGCACCTGGGCGACCGCGACTGCTCGCTGCAGCGCCGTCACCAGAAGGTACTGGAAGAAGCACCGGCCCCGGGCATCGATGAAAAAGCCCGCCAGGAAGTGTTCAAGCGCTGTGTCGATGCCTGCATCGAGATCGGCTACCGTGGCGCCGGCACCTTCGAGTTCCTCTACGAGAACGGCCGTTTCTACTTCATCGAAATGAACACCCGTGTTCAGGTGGAGCACCCGGTTTCGGAGATGGTCACCGGTATCGACATCGTCAAGGAGATGCTCAGCATCGCCGCTGGCAACAAGCTTTCGTTCCGTCAGGAAGACGTGGTGATCCGCGGTCACTCCCTGGAGTGCCGGATCAACGCCGAAGACCCGAAGAAGTTCATCCCGAGCCCAGGCACGGTCAAGCACTTCCACGCCCCGGGCGGCAACGGCGTTCGCGTCGATTCGCACCTGTACAGCGGTTACGCGGTTCCACCGAACTACGACTCGCTGATCGGCAAGCTGATCACCTACGGCAAGGACCGTGACGAAGCCATGGCACGCATGCGCAATGCCCTGGACGAAATCGTCGTCGACGGTATCAAGACCAACATCCCGCTGCACCGCGACCTGGTGCGTGATGAAGGTTTCTGCAAAGGTGGCGTCAACATTCACTATCTGGAACACAAACTGGCTAGCCAGGAGTGATCCTCAGGTGATGTGAAAAAGACCCCGGTCCGATGGCCGGGGTCTTTTTTTGGTTCTTCACGGAATACAGGGGGCTACGATCCTTGGGCTTGGGCTTGGGCTTGGGTGTCGAGGTGGCGAGCTTATCCATTCCATGCAGCGACGCTGGCGGCCCCTTCCGCCCTTACGGCGGGTCCCTTTTGTCTTGGCAAAAGGAACCAAAACCGCTCGCTCCTGCATCCGGCCCTACGCTACGCTCCGGGTTCCCTCGCTACGGTGTCTTCCAGGGGCTGCGCGGCCTACGACTTGCTTCGCCAAGTCTACGGCTCGCGTTCTTCGGCTACGCCGAAGGGTGCTGCGCACCCGCCCCCTCCAGACACCTACGCTCGGCCTCCTGAAGTCGCGAAGTTACGGGTGGCGCCTACAGTGGCGCATCTTCGAAATCAGAGGTCGGCGCAGCCTGGCTGACGCCATCGCGGGACAAGCCCGCTCCTACTCTTGCTCTTGCTCTTGCTCTTGCTCTTGCTCTTGCTCTTGCTCTTGCTCTTGATCTTCATGCGCGTTGTTTCAGGCGCCACAGAATGCGACTTCAGGAGGCCGAGTGGAGGTGCCTGCAGGGGCCGTGCGTAGCACCTTCGGCGTAGCCGAAGAACGCGAGCCGTAGACTTGGCGTAGCAAGTC
Source organism: Pseudomonas sp. BJa5 (assembly GCF_030272875.2). Taxonomy (NCBI): domain Bacteria; kingdom Pseudomonadati; phylum Pseudomonadota; class Gammaproteobacteria; order Pseudomonadales; family Pseudomonadaceae; genus Pseudomonas; species Pseudomonas sp. BJa5. The sequence goes on along the minus strand of NZ_JALRNG020000022.1, from coordinate 49,269 downwards.
GTAGGCCGCGTGGCCCCGGAGGGCGCCGGAGCGAGGGGACCCGGAGCGCAGCGGAGGGCCGGATGCAGGAGCCAGCGGTTTTGCCTACTTTTCCCAAGAGAAAAGTAGGCCGCCGTAAAGGCGGAAGGGGCCGGCAGCGTCGCTGCATGGAATGGATAAGCCCGCAGACTCGACACCCAAGCCCAAGGAACCTAGCCCCCGGAATTCCGTGAAGAACCTTTTTTTTGCGGCTGATCTACCGGTGACCGCCCCTGCTGGCGATGCGCGCCCCACAAACCCTTCACACTGAAGTAAACTGGCGGGCTTCCCGCAGCCTTTGGCTGCCCCTGTAGATTTTTCCAAAGGTGCCCGCCATGCCCTGGCTGCAAGTACGTCTGGCCATCAGCCCGGAACAAGCCGAAACCTATGAAGATGCCCTGCTCGAAGTAGGCGCCGTTTCGGTCACCTTCATGGACGCCGAAGATCAACCGATCTTCGAACCGGACCTCAATACCACGCCGCTGTGGTCGCACACCCACTTGCTGGCGCTGTTCGAAGCCGATACCGATGCCGCCGCGGTGTTCGCCCATCTGCAGCTGCTGACCGGCGCCGAACTGCCCGAGCACCAGGCCGAAGTCATCGAGGACCAGGACTGGGAGCGCAGCTGGATGGACAACTTCCAGCCCATGCGCTTCGGCCAGCGCCTGTGGATCGTGCCGAGCTGGCACGCCGCTCCCGAGCCCGATGCGGTCAACCTGCTGCTCGACCCGGGCCTGGCCTTCGGCACCGGCACCCACCCGACCACCGCACTGTGCCTGGAGTGGCTCGACGGCCAGGACCTCAACGACGCGCAAGTACTCGACTTCGGCTGCGGCTCCGGCATCCTGGCCATTGCCGCCCTGCTGCTGGGCGCCCGCGAAGCCGTGGGTACCGATATCGACGTGCAGGCCCTGGAAGCCTCCCGCGACAACGCCGGGCGCAATGGCATCGCCGACGAGCGTTTTGCCCTGTACCTGCCCGAGCACATGCCGGCGATGCAGGCCGATGTGCTGGTGGCCAACATCCTCGCCGGCCCGCTGGTCTCGCTGGCCCCGCAGCTGTCGACCCTGGTGCGTCCGGGCGGCCTGCTGGCACTTTCCGGGATCCTCGCCGAGCAGGGCGAAGAGGTGGCCGCGGCCTACGCCAAGGACTTCGACCTCGACCCGATCACCGTTCGTGACGGCTGGGTACGCATCAGTGGTCGCCGCCGCTAAGTGCGCCTAGAATAATCTTCTGCATAACCCGGACCGCCGCATGACCGACAGTTTCGTCACCCAGTGCCCGCATTGCCAGACCAGCTTTCGCGTCAGCCACAATCAGTTGAGCGTGGCCCGCGGCGTCGTGCGTTGCGGTGCCTGCCTGCAGGTATTCAACGCCGCCAAGCAGCTGCTGGAACAGAGTGCAGCGCAACAGCCGGCCAGTGAACCTGCGAGCGTCGCGCCCGCGAGCCCGGTGCAAGTGGCGCCGGCGCCTGCCCACGAGTGGACGGCCAGCGAGCTGGACCTCGACCAGCTGGACCTCGACCAGGAGCTGGCGCGCCTGGAACAGCGCGAGATCCAGCCGACCACCGAGTTCAAGGGCGGTGCGCCGCGCGAAGAAAGCCTCAGCGCCCACCGCGACGAGCCGGACAGCGACGACACACACTTGCCCGGCGGCCTGTTCAGCACCCCGGCCGACGAGCGCGAAGTGCTGGCTGACGAGCTCGAAGAGCCTCAGCCGCCGCTGATAGAACAGGCACCACTGGACCTGGAACCGGAACCCGGGGAGCGCACCGAGCCTTCCCTGACGCTGGACCCGGATGTGCTTGGCGACGACCTCGACGAACCCCTCCATCACCATCAACCGGTGGTGACTGAGCTGGACGAGCCAGCTGTCGAGCGGCTCTCGGCCAAAGCGCCTGAAGACGACCTGGATGCACCGGAACCGGATCTGCACGAGCGTCACGAGCCCGACCTGGTGCCGACGCGCGGCACCCGCAAGGAGCCGTTGCTCGACCTGGTCGACGACCCGCTGCAACTGGACTGGAAGAAGCCCAAGGCCCACTGGGGCAAGCGCCTGCTGTGGCTGTTCCTGGTGCTGCTGGCCGCGGCTGCGCTGGCCGGCCAGTACATCTGGTATCACTTCGACGAACTGGCCCGCCAGGACCGCTACCGCCCCTGGTTCCAGCAGATCTGCCCGCAGGTCGGCTGCCAGGTACCCTCCCGGGTCGACATTGCCCGGATCAAGAGCAGCAACCTGGTGGTGCGTAGCCATCCGGACTTCAACGGCGCCCTGATCGTCGACGCGATCATCTACAACCGCGCGCCCTTCACCCAACCGTTCCCGTTGCTGGAGCTGCGCTTTGCCGACCTCAACGGCCAGTTGATCGCCAGCCGGCGCTTCAAACCCGCCGAGTACCTCAGTGGCGAGCTGGCCGGCAAGGGTGAAATGCCGAGCCAGGTGCCGATCCACATCGCCCTGGACATCCTCGATCCAGGGCCCAAGGCGGTCAATTACAGCCTGAGCTTCCGCTCGCCGGAATAACCCCGAAGGCCACTGCCCGACCCTGCAAACTGTCGGGCATAACGCCGCAGTTGTTCAGATTTTATCCAAATCCATCTTTATCCGGTCACCGAGAGCGGGTATCATGCCCACCCTTTTTCGAACTCTAATGATCCGGCCCCACAACAGGGAACTCCTATGTCGGCGGTACGCATCGGCCCATACACACTGCAGAACAGCCTGATCCTCGCGCCGATGGCCGGGGTCACGGACCAGCCATTTCGTCAGCTGTGCCGACGAATGGGTGCAGGCCTGGTGGTGTCGGAGATGGTCAGCAGTGACATGAGCCTGTGGAACAGCCGCAAGTCGCGCCTGCGCATGGTTCACGAAGGCGATCCCGAGCCACGCTCGGTGCAGATCGCCGGTGGTGACGCGCAGATGCTCGCAGCGGCAGCCCGGGCCAATGTCGAGGCCGGCGCGCAGATCATCGACATCAACATGGGCTGTCCGGCAAAAAAAGTCTGCAACAAGGCTGCAGGCTCTGCTTTATTGAAAGATGAAGCCCTGGTCAGCGAGATCCTCCACGCGGTAGTTGCCGCCGTGGACGTACCGGTTACGCTGAAAATCCGCACCGGCTGGGACCGGGCGAACAAGAACGGCCTGACGGTGGCGAAAATCGCTGAACAGGCTGGCATCCAGGCACTGGCGGTCCACGGACGAACCCGTGCCGACCTGTACACCGGCGACGCCGAGTACGACACCATCGCGGCAATCAAGCAGGCGGTGTCGATCCCGGTGTTTGCCAACGGCGATATCACATCGCCAGAAAAGGCCCGGGACGTCTTGCAGGCGACCGGCGCCGACGGCCTGTTGATCGGCCGGGCTGCCCAGGGGCGGCCATGGATCTTTCGCGAGATCGAGCATTACCTGCGTACCGGCGAGCACTTGCCGGCACCGCAGCTGGAAGAAGTGGAACGCATTCTGCTGGAACACCTGACCGCGCTGCACGCCTTCTACGGCGATGTGATGGGCGTACGCATCGCCCGCAAGCATGTCGGCTGGTACCTGGCAACGCTTCCGGGCGCCAGGGAGTTTCGCGCCCAGTTCAATCGTTTGGAAGATACGCAAGCGCAGTGCGCCAACGTTCGTAGCTTTTTCCACGAACGTGAACAGAGCCTTGAGACAGAGGACGGACAAGGGGTGGCCGCATGACGATGATGACCGAGACTTTAGTGAGTGGAACAACGCCCGTGAGCGACAACGTCAACTTGAAACAGCACCTGAATACACCGAGCGAAGAGGGTCAGACCCTTCGCGGCAGTGTGGAAAAGGCGCTGCACAACTATTTCGCCCATCTGGAGGGCGCGGCCGTCACGGACGTGTACAACCTGGTGCTCTCGGAAGTCGAAGCGCCGTTGCTCGAAAGCGTGATGAACTACGTCAAGGGCAACCAGACCAAGGCCAGCGAGCTGCTCGGGCTCAACCGCGGCACCTTGCGCAAGAAACTCAAGCAGTACGATTTGTTGTAAGCAAGCATCCAAACCAGAAAAGGCGGCTCCCATTCGATGAGGTCGCCTTTTTTGCTGACTCCACCGCGTTATGGAATCTGAAATGACCGACCAGACTACCCGCCTGCCGATCCGCCGCGCCTTGATCAGTGTTTCCGACAAGACCGGGATCCTTGAATTCGCCCGTGAGCTGCAACAGCTCGGCGTCGAGATCCTGTCCACCGGCGGCACCTTCAAGCTGCTCCAGGACAACGGCGTTGCCGCGGTGGAAGTTGCCGACTACACCGGTTTTGCCGAAATGATGGATGGCCGGGTCAAGACCCTGCACCCGAAGATCCACGGCGGCATCCTCGGCCGTCGCGGCACTGACGATGCGATCATGGCCGAACACGGCATCAAGCCGATCGACCTGGTTGCCGTCAACCTGTACCCGTTCGAAGCGACCATCTCCAAGCCGGGTTGCGACCTGCCGACCGCCATCGAGAACATCGACATCGGTGGTCCGACCATGGTCCGCTCGGCGGCCAAGAACCACAAGGACGTCGCCATCGTGGTCAACGCCAGCGACTACGGCCAGGTACTGGAAAGCCTCAAGGCCGGTGGCCTGACCTACGCCCAGCGTTTCGACCTGATGCTCAAGGCCTTCGAGCACACCGCTGCCTACGACGGCATGATCGCCAACTACATGGGCACCGTGAACCAGGCCGCCGAGACCCTGAGCACAGAAGGCCGCAGCGAATTCCCGCGCACCTTCAACAGCCAGTTCATCAAGGCCCAGGAAATGCGCTACGGCGAGAACCCGCACCAGAGCGCGGCGTTCTATGTCGAGGCCAAGCCGTCCGAAGCCGGCATCGCCACCGCCGTGCAGCTGCAGGGCAAGGAACTGTCGTATAACAACGTGGCCGACACCGACGCTGCGCTGGAATGCGTGAAGAGCTTCGTCAAGCCGGCCTGCGTCATCGTCAAGCACGCCAACCCGTGCGGCGTGGCCGTGAGCCCGGACGCCGAAGGCGGCATTCGCCAGGCCTATGAGCTGGCCTACGCCACCGACACCGAGTCGGCCTTCGGCGGCATCATCGCCTTCAACCGCGAGCTGGATGCCGAAACCGCCAAGGCCATCGTCGAGCGTCAGTTCGTCGAAGTGATCATTGCCCCCAGCGTCAGCGAAGAAGCCCGCGCCGTGGTCGCCGCCAAGGCCAATGTGCGCCTGCTGGCCTGCGGCCAGTGGTCGGCCGAACGTGCCGCTGCCTGGGACTACAAGCGCGTCACCGGCGGCCTGCTGGTACAGAGCCGCGACATCGGCATGATCACCGAGGGCGACCTGAAGGTGGTCACCAAGCGTGCGCCGACCGAGCAGGAAATCCACGACCTGATCTTCGCCTGGAAAGTGGCCAAGTTCGTCAAATCCAACGCTATCGTCTACGCCAAGAACCGCCAGACCATCGGTGTCGGCGCCGGCCAGATGAGCCGCGTGAACTCCGCGCGCATCGCCGCGATCAAGGCTGAGCACGCCGGTCTGCAGGTACAGGGCGCGGTCATGGCTTCGGATGCGTTCTTCCCGTTCCGTGACGGTATCGATAACGCGGCTAAAGTAGGTATCACTGCAGTGATCCAGCCAGGCGGTTCGATGCGTGATGCCGAGGTGATCGCTGCTGCTGATGAAGCTGGCATCGCCATGGTCTTCACCGGCATGCGTCACTTCCGTCACTGATACCGGCCTGTAGGAGCGGGCTTGTCCCGCGATTGCGGTGTGACGGTCACATCGCATCGCGGGACAAGCCCGCTCCTACAAGGATCTGCCCCATCCGAATTAGCGTCATCGAGGTTTTGACATGAATGTTTTGATTATCGGCAGCGGCGGTCGTGAACACGCCCTGGCCTGGAAAGTCGCCCAGGATCCACGGGTCGAGAAGGTCTTCGTTGCCCCGGGCAACGCCGGTACCGCCATCGAAGCCAAGTGCGAGAACGTCGACATCGACGTCACCGCCCTGGAGCAACTGGCCGACTTCGCCGAGAAGAACGTCGCCCTGACCATCGTCGGCCCAGAGGGCCCGCTGGTGGCCGGTGTGGTCGACCTGTTCCGCAGCCGTGGCCTGGACTGCTTTGGTCCGACCAAGGGCGCAGCCCAGCTGGAAGGTTCCAAGGCCTTCACCAAGGACTTCCTGGCCCGGCACAAGATCCCGACCGCCGACTACCAGAACTTCACCGAGATCGAGCCGGCCCTGGCCTACCTGCGCGAGAAAGGCGCTCCGATCGTGATCAAGGCCGATGGCCTGGCCGCCGGTAAAGGCGTGATTGTCGCCATGACCCTGGCCGAAGCCGAAGACGCCGTACGCGACATGCTCGCCGGCAACGCCTTCGGTGACGCCGGTTCGCGCGTGGTCATCGAGGAGTTCCTCGACGGCGAGGAAGCCAGCTTCATCGTCATGGTCGACGGCCAGAACGTACTGCCAATGGCCACCAGCCAGGACCACAAGCGCGTCGGCGACGGCGATACCGGCCCGAACACCGGCGGCATGGGTGCCTACTCCCCTGCCCCGGTGGTCACCGCCGAAGTGCACCAGCGGGTCATGGACCAGGTGATCTGGCCGACCGTGCGCGGCATGGCCGAGGAAGGCAACGTCTACACCGGCTTCCTGTATGCCGGTCTGATGATCGACAAGGCCGGTAACCCGAAGGTCATCGAGTTCAACTGCCGTTTCGGCGACCCGGAAACCCAGCCGGTCATGCTGCGCCTGGCGTCGAGCCTGGTGCTGCTGGTCGAGGCGGCCTTCGCCAAGGCCCTGGACAAGGTCGAAGCCCAGTGGGATCCGCGCCCGAGCCTGGGTGTGGTCCTGGCAGCTGGCGGCTACCCTGGCGACTACAGCAAGGGTGCGACCATCAACGGCCTCGACGCTGCAGCCAAGCTGGAAGGCAAAGTCTTCCACGCCGGTACCGCGCTCAAGGACGGTCAGGTCGTGGCCACCGGTGGCCGCGTGCTCTGCGCCACTGCGCTGGGCAGCAGCGTCGAGTCCGCCCAGCAGCAGGCCTACCGCCTGGCCGCCGAGATCAATTGGGACGGCAGTTTCTACCGCAAGGACATCGGCTACCGTGCCATTGCCCGCGAACGTGGTGAGCATCAGCAGTAAAACAGCGCCCGGCAGCAGCGACGCCCCGTGCGTCCTGCTTCCGGCTCGTCGCCAGGGCCCCTCGGGGGCCTTGCCTTCGACTTGGCGCGCCGCGCATAGTTATCATCCGGCACTTTGCTAAGAAGGGATCTCGTCGTGCGTTGGCTCAGGATCGCCATTGGCCTCACCGTCAGCCTGCTGACCCTGCTCTGCCTGTTTCCGGCCACGGCTGACCAAGGCAGTGGATGGGCGGTTTTGCTCGACGAGCAAGCCAACCTGCAGCTCAGCGACGTACGCTCCGAACGCTACCGCAGTCAATTCAGCCCCATCCAGCTGAACCAGCTCAATGCCGCAACGCCGGACCAGGCGTTATGGCTGCACTACCGCCTCGAACCCGGGCAGCACGAACACTTGCTGCGGGTGTTCGCTCCGGACCTTTCCCGGCTTGATCTGTACGCCCTCGATGGCGATCGGCTGATCAAGCAGATGCACAACGGTCGGCCCTCCGCCGATAGCGAAGCCACGGTGCGCAGCAGCGACCACCAGTTGGCCCTGCCCATCAGCCAACACGGCCTCGACATCTATCTGCGGCTGGTCTCCGAACACCAGCTGCGCCCGGCCATCAGCCTGGAACCTGCCACCGCGGTCGCCGCCGACCAGCGCCAGTCGCTGTTGTTCGGCCTGCTGTTCGGCTGCTTGCTGATGTTGATGCTGCACAACCTCATCCGCTTCGCCTATTCGCGCTCCAGCACCAGCCTGGCGCTGGCGGCCTATCACGGCCTGATGCTGCTCAGCGCGCTGATCCTGCTCAACCTCAGCGGCCCCTGGTGGAGCGTCTGGCACACGGCGCAAACCCCGGCCGCCTACCTGGTTGCCTTGCTGGCGTCGCTGGCCGGCCTGACCTTCACCCTGCGTTTTTTCAGCCCGTGCAACCAGCCACGGCTGAACCGCCTGCTGCAGGTGGAGATGGTCCTGGTCGGGCTGTGCGGCCTGTTGCTGCTGTTCGTCAACACCTTGCCACTCAACCTGATGACCTACGTGCTGTTCGCCATCGGCAGCCTGAGCATGCTGCTGATCTCCAGCTACCACTGGTTCAGGGGTTATGCGCCGGCGCGGCTGTTCAGCCTGGCCATGCTGGCCTTCAACATCGGCTGCCTGGTGGTGCTGCCGGCCCTGCTCGGGCTGACCCGTACGCCGACCCAATGGCTGTTGTTCATTCTCCTGGGCATGGCCAGTTTCAGTGGCCTGCTGCTCAACCTCTCGGTCAGCGAGCGCCTGCGCCGCATCAGTGAGGAGCGTTTCAGCGCCAGCCGCGAACTGGCTGCCAGCAACGCCGAGATCAACGCCAAGGCCGAGTTCCTGGCCAAGATCAGCCATGAGATCCGCACCCCGATGAACGGGGTGCTGGGCATGACCGAACTGCTGCTCGGCACCCCGTTGTCAGTCAAGCAGCGCGACTACGTGCAGACCATCCACAGCGCCGGCAACGAGCTGCTGACCCTGATCAACGAGATTCTCGACATCTCCAAGCTCGAGTCCGGGCAGATCGAGCTGGACGACGTGCAGTTCGACCTCAACGCCCTGATCGAAGACTGCCTGAGTATTTTCCGCGCCAAGGCCGAGCAACAGAACATCGAGCTGATCAGCTTCACCCAGCCGCAGGTGCCGCGGGTCATCAGCGGTGACCCGACGCGCCTGCGCCAGGCGCTGCTGAGCCTGCTGGACAATGCCCTGAAGAAAACCGAACAAGGGGAAATCCTCCTGGTGGTGGCCCTCGACCAGCGCGCTAGCGCGCCACGCCTGCGCATTGCCGTGCAGGACAGTGGCGAGGCCATTCCCCCGGGCGAGCGCGATGCCCTGCTGCAGGCCGAGCTGCACAGCAGGCATTTCCTCTCCAGCAACAAGCTGGGCGGGCAACTGGGCCTGGTGATCGCCAAGCAGTTGATCAACCTGATGCAGGGTGAGTTCGGCATCAAGACCAGCCACGGCATGGGCAACACCCTGTGGATGACCCTGCCGCTCGATCCCCAGCGCCTGGAACAGCCGCCCGCCGACCTCGACGGCCCGCTGCGCGGGGCCCGGGTGCTGGTGGTGGACGACAACGACACCTGTCGCAAGGTCCTGGTCCAGCAGTGCAGCGCCTGGGGCATGAACGTCAGTGCCGTGCCGTCGGGCAAGGAGGCCTTGGCCCTGCTGCGCACCAAGGCGCACCTGCGCGACTACTTCGATGCGGTCCTGCTCGACCAGAACATGCCCGGCATGACCGGCATGCAACTGGCGGCCAAGATCAAGGAAGACCCGAGCCTGAACCACGACATCCTGCTGATCATGCTCACCGGTATCAGCAATGCACCGAGCAAGGTCATCGCCCGCAATGCCGGGGTCAAGCGCATCCTGGCCAAACCGGTCGCCGGCTACACCCTCAAGACCACCATGGCCGAAGAACTGGCGCTGCGCAGCAAGGGCCAGCCGGTCATCCCGGCCCCCGTCAGCCTGACCACGCCACTGAACCTGCCCAGCGATTTCCGTATCCTGGTGGCCGAAGACAACAGCATTTCGACCAAGGTCATCCGCGGCATGCTGGGCAAGCTCAGCCTCGAGCCGGATACCGCCTGCAATGGCGAAGAAGCCCTGCAAGCGATGAAGGCCAAGCACTACGACCTGGTGTTGATGGACTGCGAAATGCCGGTGCTCGATGGCTTCTCCGCTACCCAGCAACTGCGAATCTGGGAAGTCAGCAACCAGCGCAAGCGTACGCCGGTGGTGGCCCTGACCGCGCATATCCTGGCCGAGCACAAAGAACGCGCACGCCTGGCCGGCATGGACGGACACATGGCCAAGCCAGTCGAGCTGTCACAACTGCGTGAACTGATCGAGCACTGGGTGGCCCGCCGCGAAGCGGAATCCTCCGAGATACCGACCCTGTAAAGCGCCGCACGCCTGATACACTTGCCTCACCCCTTTCCGTCGCGAGCCTCGGCCATGCTCCATGAGTTGTTCAGCGTCTACCTGAAAATGCTCGTGCTCTATAGCCCGTTCTTCGTGCTCTCCTGTTTCATCGGCCTGACCCGCGGCTACTCCAGCAAGGAACGCAAACTGCTGGCCTGGCGCGTGGCCATCGCGGCGTTGATCGCCAGCGTACTGCTGTACCTGTTCGGGCGGGCGATCTTCGGTGTCTTCGGCATCACGGTCGATGCCTTCCGCATCGGCGCCGGCAGCGTGCTGTTCATTTCCGCCCTGGGCATGGCCCAGGGCAAGTCGGCGGTGCAGACCGACAACATCCACCAGGATGTGACTATCGTCCCGTTGACCATTCCCCTGACCGTCGGCCCGGGCACCATCGGTGCCCTGCTGGTCATGGGCATCGGCCAGCCGCACTGGGATGACAAGCTAGTGGCCATCGCCAGCATCGCCATGGCCAGCTTCACGGTCGGGCTGGTGCTGTACCTTTCCAACACCATCGAACGCATCCTTGGCGACCAGGGCCTGCAGATCGTCAGTCGGCTGATGGGGCTGTTCGTCTGCGCGCTGGCAGCGCAGATCATCTTCACCGGGATCAAGGGTTACCTGGCGCCCTAGAGCTGCAGCGCGATGATTTCCTTCAGGGCAATCGCCTGCAGGCTGCGTTCGACCTTGTCGCGAAACTGCCGATCGAACAGCCGCGTATTGAAGCGAACCAGCTCCGCCCGCACCTGCTGGTTCCTGCGCTCGTGAAACAAGAAGCCGGCACTGACTTGCGTCTGGTCCAGATCTTCGTGGTAAAGCACCATGTCGACGTAGCCGTTCTTGCCCGGCGCACAAGGCAACAGCTGAAAGCTGCCCTGCTGCCGCACTCGCCGCTCAAAATGCAGCAAAGCACTGGCACTGGCATTGAGCCCTTGCAGGGCCAGCTCGGTGGAGGCGGCATAGCGACTACCCGCCGTGGCCGAAATCGAGCGCAGGGCGTTATCAACGATTTGCGTACGGTCGTTATCTGACCAATGGACTTCTTCGGCAGGCAACGCATCCCAGCCGTAGAACTTCAACTTGTTCTTGAAGTACCCATACCAATCCGCAACCTGCCCCTGCTCATGGACAAAACGCGTTTCCTGTCCAGCCTGCAGCAACGCCAGTTGTATCGACGTCCGTTGCGCCACGCTGATACCGGGCATGAACGACATGAGCCCTGCGCCGACCACTGCGGCCTGATGGCTATTCATATTCAGCTCCCGGCACTGCTCCCAGATCCAGCAGGTAGCACTGTTCTTGCTGTTTACGCGCGACCAACGCCCGTAGCTCTTCGCGACGCGGCTCGAACAGCTCGCTGTCCAGTTGCGCCGACAGCCCGTTGACCGCAACGTCCCCCTGGAGCGTCCGGGCGGGCAATGGTCGTTCGATGGCAGCCTGCGCAAGTGGCTCGTCAGTCTGCAAGCCGAGACTGCACAGGGTGATCACCGGTCCCGGATGAACCAGCCCGATTTCCAGTGCAATCCGGGTGCCGTGCTCGTCACCCTCGAAGGTGTAGCGGCGCAGGTTCTGCAGGGCGTCGTCATTGCCCGCCAGGCCATTCAGACCGCGCTCGATCAGGCTACCGGCAGCCTCATGTTGCGTCTGTAACCAGAGGCTCAGGGGCTGAATCGGCACCAGCACAGAAGCCGCGTCGGTACATTGGCGCTCGCGAAATAGCTGGGTCATGATCCAGCCACGCTCGGACAGTCCCCGGCGGTAACGGCTATACCATGGCGAATAGTTTGCGAAGCGTGAGCCTTGCGCCTTGTTGGCTACCAGTTGCGCATACAGCAGCGAGTCGAGTACCGCCTGGTGCTGGGCATGCGGCACTTGAGCTGCGACCAGCAACAAGGTGCCGCCGCTCATCCACAGCCTGTAGTCATCCGTTTCCATGATTCCTCCTCGTCCAGATCGGCGGGTACGTTCGGGATGGCCCGCACGCGGACCATCCCGAGCGATCAGATGTCGTAATCCAGCACGTTGGCGATGGCACGGTCGCCGAGCTTGCTCTCGATAGTGGCGCGAACGCGCTCGAACAACGACTTGTTGAACGACAGCACGGCAGCCCCTGTGTAGAACTGCGCAGCGCTGCTCTTCCACTCCAGGACAGCCAGGTCCAGGTCATGGGCCGAGGTGTCGCTGTGTACGCAGCCCATCGCCAGGACCACTTCACCATCGGAGGTTTCAATGCAGGAGGCCAGACCGATATTGGCGGTCTTCTTGCCCTTGACGTTGCGGTCGAACAGTTTCTGGGCCTGGTCGACCTGCACCAGCTTGGCCAGGGCATCGCCTGTCAGTTTGTTCAGGGCCATGCCGATCGGGCCACCCATCACAGCGGTCCCAACCGTCCCCAGGGCCTTGGCAGCGATGGCACCGACCGTCAGCGTCTGTGACGCGCTATGTTCGCGCTCATAGCTGTGCCGAGCAGTGACCCAGCCACAATCCTGCATCACTTTGAGGAACTGCTTGAACCAGGCTTCGCCCTGGCCTTCTTCGTCGTACAGCTTGCTGGCGACCAGTGATGCGAACTGGTAGGCGTTCTTCACATCCCTGCGGCTCTGCTCGGTCATGCCAGCACCGAAAGCCATCAACGATTGCTCGATGACGGCGGCGGTATTGGTGCTCAGGATGGCGGTGGTGTCGTTCATCTCGAATAGTCCTTTTCATGAAACCCCGGTCATCAGCGACCGGGGGCTTCACACTATTCGAGGCAGGTGCCTGGATCAGCATCGAAGGCTTTCCCTGCCAGGCTCACTCCGTAGCCGGGTACCAGCGCGGTGTGTAGACCCACTGCCCGCCATCGGGACGCGGGAATCCGCAGGTCTGCGAGGAGCCGACCAGGACCATGGTGCGCATGTCGACCATTTCCGGCAGCAGTTGCCCCAGGGTGACCACTCGCAGGGTCTGCCCCGGCCTACCGATGTCGCGGCCGAGTACCACAGGGGTGCTCTCACTACGGTGCTGGCGGACGATTTCCAGGGCCCGCCCCAGTTGCCAGGGGCGCGAGCGCGAGATCGGGTTGTAGAACGCCAGCGCCAGGTCGGCCTGGCAAGCCAGGTCCAGACGCTTCTCGATGATCGACCAGGGCTTGAGGTTGTCCGACAGCGACAGCACACAGAAGTCGTGACCCAGTGGCGCACCGGCCTGGGCAGCGGTCGCCAGGGACGCCGAAACGCCGGGCAGTATTTCCAGCTCGACCGCATGCCACTGCGGGTCCGTCGACTCGTGCAGGGCTTCGAGCACCGCCGCGGCCATGGCGAACACGCCCGGATCGCCCGAGGACACCACCACCACCGATCGTCCTTGCACTGCCAGTTCGAAAGCGTGGCGGGCGCGCTGCATTTCTTCGCGGTTGTCGGTGCAGTGCATGACCTGGTCGGCACGGAACGGGCCGGCCATGCGCACGTAGGTTTCGTAGCCGAGGATATCGTTGGCCCGGGCCAGCTCGGCCTTGACTGCCGGCACCATGAACTCGGCGGCCCCAGGTCCGAGACCGATCACAGCCAGGCGCCCACGGGCACGACCGATCAGCAGAGGATCGACCGGCTGCTGGGCCACGGCGATCGCCAGTCCATTGGCAACCACTTGCACTGACGACCTCGGCAACGCCTGCTCAGCCAATGCGCCGGGGCTTTCGGTGCCTGGCGCAAAGCGCACCGGGACGCCCAGCTCGGCTGCAGCGGCATGCAATAAAGGTTCAGCCATCAAGGCTTCACTGGCCACCAGGCAGGCCAGCGCAGGCTCGGCGATCCGCGCCGAGCGCAATGACTCACGTACTGCTGTGGCCAGTTCCGGCACAACGGCAGTGACTGCGACCACGACGCAGCGCGGATAGATCAGCAATTCGTTGGCCGAGGTATCCCGCGCCTCGCAGCCGACATGAATGGCCAGCTGCGCCTGCTCGCTCTGCGGCAATTGGGCATCGGCCAACCAGGGTGCCTGGCCATCGATGCGCACCGGTTCACCGGCCAGCAGATCGGAGACGAAGCGCTTGCCCAGCTCCAGGTCGGCCAGGACATAACCGCTGGGTGGATTGAGCAGGCAAGTACCGAAGCGCAGCTCGCCACTGGTGGTAATGGCAGGTGCAACGCCCAGCCCGGCAGCGATCTCCCGGGCCATGACATTCACCCCGCCCAGGCCGCCGAGCAGGGGCACCACCGCACTGCCATCCTCGGCCACCGCCAGTACCGGCGGCTCGACACCCTTCTCCAGCAGCAGGCTGGCCAGGGTACGAATGACGATGCCGGCCGCGCACAGGGCAATGATCGGCGTGTCCTGTTGATAAAGCTGGCGCAGGGTGGCGCCGAACTCCTGGTAGCTGCAGTCGACACCCTCGACCCGGCCTTCGAGGCCGTGGATCTGGGCGCCCGGGTAGCGCTGCTGGATCTTGCGGGCAGTGGCCAGGCTGCCTGTTCCGAGAACGACGATGGCCGGAGCTTTGCGCGCCATCAACCTTGCCACCTTTCACCCGGAACGATGATCAGCGAGAAGTACGGCGAAGACTGTGGATCGACGTCATCCAGGGCAACGATCTTCTGGTTGGCCATGGTCGCCCGCTCCACATACAACGCGCGCTCGGCCAGGCCGAGCTCGGCCAGCACATCGCGGACCTTGGGGAAGTTGCGTCCCAGCTTCATGATCACCGCCGCATCGGCGTCGGCCAGGCGACGCTTGAGTTCGTCATGGGGCAGCACGCCCGAGAGCACCGACAGGCTCTGGTTGCGATACACCAGCGGCGCACCCAGCACCGAGGCGCCGCCGAGCATCGAGCACACACCCGGAATCACCTGGGCCTCATAGCGCTCGGCAAGGCGGTCATGCAGGTACATGTAGGAACCATAGAAGAACGGATCGCCTTCGCAGATCACCGCCACGTCGCGTCCGGCATCCAGGTGCGCGGCCACCTCCAGGCTGGCGTCGTCGTAGAAATCGCTGATCACCTGCTCATACGACAGCGGTGCCGGCAAGGCTTCGGTGGTTACCGGGTACACCAGCGGCAGCAAGGTTTGCGCCTCCTGCAGATGGCCTTCGATGATGCCGAAGGCGTTGCCGCGCTTGCCCTTGGCGACGAAGTAGGCAACCACCGGCGACTCGCGCAACAGGCGCAGCGCCTTGACCGTGATCAGTTCAGGATCGCCAGGGCCGACGCCCAGGCCAAGCAAACGTCCACGAGCCTGCATTATTCGACCTCCGTGGCCAGGGCGTTGACCGCAGCGGCAGCCATGGCGCTACCGCCCAGGCGTCCCTGCATGATCACGAACGGCACGCCACGGCTGTCGGCGGCGAGCATGGCCTTGGATTCGGCGGCGCCGACGAAGCCCACCGGGAAGCCCAGGATCAGTGCCGGCTTGGGTGCGCCGGCATCGATCATTTCCAATAGATAGAACAGTGCGGTCGGAGCGTTGCCGATGACCACGACACTGCCTTCCAGGTAAGGACGCCACAGCTCCAGCGCCACCGCCGAGCGGGTGTTGCCCAACTCACGGGCGAGCGCCGGCACCTGCTCGTCGCGCAGGGTGCAGATCACCGGGTTGTCCGCCGGCAGGCGGGCGCGGGTGATGCCTTCGGCGACCATCCGTGCATCGCACAGAATCGGCGCGCCCTTGGCCAGGGCCTCACGCCCGGCCGTGCCGGCACCCGGCGAGAACTGCAGGCCATCGATGGCATCGACCATGCCACAGGCATGGATCACCCGTACCGCGAGTTTCTCCAGGTCGGCAGGAATCCGGTCGAGCCGCGCTTCCTCGCGAATGATCGCGAAGGAATTGCGATAGATCTCCTGACCATCGCGGATGTAATCAATCATCAAGGGGGCTCCGTGAGCGGGCATCGAGCAGTGTGCCGGCTTCTTTCAATGTGAGGTCGCGCGCGCGCAGGGCACCGAAGCCCTTTTCGCGCACGTCGCGTAGATACAGGTCATAGCGGCCCGGGGCGCGGGCCAGCAGGGTTGCCGGGGCGGCATGGGCCATGGCGCAGGAACGTGGGCAGCCGCTCAGGTGCACGCTGGCCGGCGCACCCGAGGTCAGCAGGGTCGCCAGGTGCACGGCGTCGCCCTTGGTATCGGCCAGGCCCTTGGCGCAGCCCGCCGAGCCGGTGCAGGCCACCAGGCGCGCCAGCGGTTCGGCGGCCGAGCACAGCAAGCCGAGTCGGGCGAGCCCGGCGGTGACAGTCGCTACCTGCGGCTGGGCAATATTGGGCAGCAGCAGGCTTTGCCAGGGCGTCATCCGCAAGCTGCCATCGCCCAGCGTGCGGCTCAAGTGCGCCACGCCACGCAGCATGGCTGGAGTCAGTCGTCCCAGGGGTGGCGCGGCACCGACCGCACTGAGCCCGGCTTCTCGCTGAGGATAAGGCCCAAGGTGAGAACAGGGTTGAACGGGGCGACGCCATTGCAGGATCAGCGGATCGCGCCGGACCGGCAGGTCCAGGCCGGCGACGAAGACGTCGGGCGAACAGTCCTCGAGCAACTGACGCATGCGTGCCTGATCAGGCCTGGCCAGGGCAAGAAAGCGATCGAGCACCGCGCTGACCAGCGCGTGACCTTGCGCCAGGGGCACGGCACCGAGGGGCGAGTCCGTGGCCGGGCAACCCGCCAGGCCAAACGCCAGCCACGGCCCACCATCGAGCATCAGGGCGCTGAGCCAGAGATCGTGGGGGTGTTCGAGCATCGCCAGGGCTTCACCGGCGTCCAGCTGCACGGCGAACTTGGCCGACAACTGATGAAAACGTGGTGTGGTTTCCAGGGTCTGCAACAACTGCGCGGCCAGTGGCCGGGCGTCGAACAGCATTTGCGGATCAACCCCGGCGCTCGGGCTGAGCATCAGGTTGCGTACATCGTCACCCGCGGCTTCGCGCGGCCCCAGGCCTGCCGCCAGCAACGGCTCGATCAGGGCGCTGTGCTCACCGCTGATGCCACGAATCTGCAGGTTGCCGCGATTGGTGGCCTCGATGGCGCCGCCAGCGAAGCGTTCGGTTGCCGTGGCGATTGCATCGGCCTGGTCGGCCGTGAGCGAGCCGCCGGCCAGTTTGATCCGGCAGATGCCACCGTCCAGCGCCTGGACGATACGCAGCAACCCCGGACAGGCCGAGGGACGAAGCGAAACGTGGGGCTGGCGGGCCGAGGAAGGCGCGTTCAAAAGGTCACCCGACAATCGTGAAAAGGCACTTCAGTGTAGAAGGCGCGGTATTATGCCTGCTTTGTCCGAAGGCATGAAAAGCCTGCCGGTCGGATTAGCGGGAATTGAGGAATTTGCATGTCGCCCTGGCTGACAGTAATAGGGATCGGTGAAGACGGTTACAGTGGCCTGGGCAAGCATGCCCGGCGTGCACTGCTGGGCGCTTCACGGGTGTTTGGCGGCCAGCGTCAGCTGGATCTGCTGCCGCGCTGCATCGGTGCAGAGCGCCTGTTGTGGCCCAGCCCGTTTTCCCTGGCGCCGTTGCTGGCACTGCGCGGTGAACCGGTGTGCGTGCTGGCCAGCGGCGATCCGATGTTCTTCGGGGTCGGCGCCAGCCTGGCCAGGCAGCTCGACGCCGACGAGATGAGCGTGCTGCCGATGCCGTCCTCCTGCACGCTGGCTGCCGCCCGCCTGGGCTGGCCGCTGCAGGAGGTGGCGACGCTGTCGGTGGTGGCCCGCCCGCTGGCCACCCTCAATGCCCACCTGTACAGCGGTGTACGCCTGCTGGTGCTGAGCAACGATGGCAGCAGCCCGGCGGCCATTGCCGCCCTGCTGCACGAGCGTGGCTTCGGCCCGAGCCGCCTGCAGGTCTTCGAGCACCTGGGGGGCACGAACGAACGCTGCCTGCGCGGCACCGCCGCAGACTGGCCCCATGGGCGCACGGCGGACCTCAACCTGGTCGCCATCGAGTGCCTGGCAGCGGCCGATGCTCCGCGCCTGTCACCGCTGGCAGGCTTGCCTGATTCCGCCTTCCGCCATGACGGCCAGCTGACCAAGCGCGATGTGCGCGCCATTACCCTCGCCCGCCTGGCACCGCAGCCGGGCGAACTGCTCTGGGATGTCGGCGCCGGCAGCGGCTCGATCGGCATCGAATGGATGCGTGCGCACCCCAGTTGCCGGGCCCTGGCCATCGAGTCCGATGACGGCCGCCAGCAGTTGATCGAACACAACCGCGATGCCCTCGGCGTGCCCGGCCTGCAGTTGATTCGTGGCCGCGCCCCGCAAGCGCTGGAGGGCCTCGAGCGCCCGGATGCGATCTTCATCGGCGGCGGCGTGACCCGCGAAGGCGTGCTGCAGCAGTGCTGGGAGCAACTGCGCCCGGGGGGCCGCCTGGTGGCCAATGCCGTGACCCTGCAAAGCGAACTGACCCTGGTGGAGTGGCGTGAGCGACATGGCGGCGAACTGACCCGCATCCATATCGCCCAGGCCCAGCCCCTGGGCGAATTCGACACCTGGCGCCAGGCCTTGCCGATCACCCTGCTCGAAGCGGTCAAGCCCATCGATGCGTGACGAAACCCGGGAACAACCCGCCCCCCTGCGCAGCGGCCTGACCACCGGCAGCTGCGCCACCGCCACCAGCCTGGCCGCGGCGCGCCTGTTGCTGACCGGCGCGCACAACGACGCCGTGCAGATCACCCTGCCCAAGGGCAAGCAGGTGCAGATGCGCCTGGAATTCTGTCGCCTGCATGAAGACGGTGCCGAAGCCGGCACCCTCAAGGATGCCGGTGATGACCCGGATGTCACCCACGGCGCCCTGCTCTACAGCCGCGTGCGTCTGCAAGCCGAACCTGGCGTGCGCTTCAGGGCAGGCCAGGGCGTGGGCACCGTGACCCGCCCCGGCCTGGTGCTGGCCGTCGGGGAACCGGCGATCAACCCGGTGCCACGCAAGATGATGACCGAGCACCTGCAGCAACTGGCCGATGAATGCGCCTATGCCGGTGGCTTCGAAGTCACGGTGAATGTGCAGGACGGCGAGCAGCTCGCGCTGAAAACCATGAACCCGCGCCTGGGCATCCTCGGCGGCCTGTCGATTCTCGGCACCAGCGGCATCGTCCGGCCCTTCTCTTGTTCGGCCTACATCGCCTCGATCCACCAGGGCATCGACGTGGCGAAGACCAACGGCTACCAGCACATCGCCGCCTGCACCGGCAACGCCAGCGAAGACACCATGCGCCGGGTGTACAACCTGCCGGAAATCGCCCTGATCGAGATGGGCGACTTTGTCGGTGCGGTGCTCAAGCACCTGCGCAAGGTACCGGTGGAAAAACTCAGCCTGTGCGGTGGCTTCGGCAAGATCAGCAAGCTCGCTGCCGGGCACATGGACCTGCACAGTCGCCACTCCAGCATCGACCTGCCGCAACTGGCCGAGTGGGCGGCAGCCATCGGTGCCGACAGCAATCTGCAAACGGCGATCCGCGCGGCCAACACCAGCCAGCAGGCCCTGGCCCTGGCGACGGCGGCGGGTATCGCCCTGGGTGATGCCGTCTGCGCCCACGCCCTGGCCTTTGCCCGCAGCGTAGTGCCGGCGCAGGTGCAGGTGGAGGTCTTCGCCATCGACCGTCAGGGTGGCATTGTCGGCCATGCGGGAGCCTTTGCATGAAACGCGTTCTGTTGCTTGGCGGGGTCACCGAGGCGCTGGTCATTGCCCGCACCCTGGGCCCCGGGCATATCTACAGCCTGGCCGGCATCGGCCGGGTGCCGACCGACCTCGATTGCCAGGTTCGCGTCGGCGGTTATGGCGGCGCCGAAGGACTGGCCGCATTCATCCGCACCGAGGGCATTAGCCTGTTGATCGATGCCACCCATCCCTATGCGGCGCAGATCAGTCATAACGCTGCCACTGCCTCGCGCATCACAGGCATTCCGTGCTGGGCCTTGCGGCGACCGGCGTGGGAATCACAACCGGGGGATGACTGGCGTGAAGTGGCGGACTGGGCGCAGCTGATGCAGGCACTGGCAGCCTTCAAGCGGCCTTTGTTCACCCTGGGCCGTGAGCCTTTGCAGCATTTGCATGAGATACCGGCGCATCAGTTCTGGACATTGCGGGCGCTGGAGAGTGTTCCGGGGAATGAGCGTTGCGAAGTGATTGGCGCCCGAGGGCCATTTCACCTGGACGATGAGCGCGTGCTGTTCGAGCGTCGACAGATCGATGTACTGGTCAGCAAGAACAGCGGCAGCAGCGCGACCGAGCCGAAGCTGCAGGTCGCCCGGGAGCGAGGCATACCCGTCTTGATCCTCAAGCGTCCGGCGCTTGCGCCTGTCACTCGCAGCTTCGACAGTACACAGGCATTGCTGCAGGCGCTTGCCCTGTAAAGCGGCGGTGCGCCGATTCGGCTTGACCCGGCGGGGAGGGGCTAGCCGCCCCATCGCCGGCTCCCACAAAGACAGTTGCTCCCTCAGGAAAAAGGCTACGGCCTGTAGGAGCGGGCTTGCCCCGCGATGCGATGTAACTGACCGATTGCAATCGCGGGGCAAGCCCCCCCTTTAAATTGGCCCGGCCTTTTTGGTGGGGGTTGCCCCGGGTTTGGTTTTTACTGCCCCTTTTCCATGCGGGGGCCACCCCCGCTCCTACAAAAGACAGTTGCCTCCTGCGAAAGTATATCCCGTTGACATATCCCTCTTTCGGCATAAACTCGGACATACATTCACGCTGGTCAGGGGGCCTTCCATGGAGCAAGGTGCAGTCTTCAAAAGCAACCGCAGCCAGGCCATCCGCTTGCCGAAATCCGTCGCCCTGCCCGAAGACATCACACGCGTGGACGTTGTTGCCATCGGTCGTACCCGAATCATTTCACCTGCCGGTGAAGCGTGGGACAACTGGTTCGAGGGCGATAGCGTCAGTCCGGACTTCATGGCCTCGCGGGATCAGCCGGCCGACCAGGAGCGTGAAGGGTTCTGATGCTCAAGTACATGCTCGATACCAACATCTGCATCTTCACGCTCAAGAACAAACCTCAGGTTGTACGTGAAGCGTTCAACCGACATCACGGCCAGATGTGCATCAGCACCGTCACACTGATTGAATTGATCTACGGTGCGGAAAAATCTGCTGCTCCTGAGCGCAACCTGTCGGTTGTCGAGAGCTTCGCTGCACGTCTTGAGGTCCTCGACTATGACCGTCGCGCAGCGGCTCACAGCGGCCAGCTACGCGCAGAGCTGGCCAGGGCTGGTACACCCGTCGGCCCCTATGACCAGATGATCGCGGGCCATGCACGCTCGCTTGGACTCGTGGTGGTGACCAACAACCTGCGCGAGTTCCAGCGTGTACCCGGGCTGCGTGTCGAAGACTGGCTGGCCCGATAGCAATGCCTCCTACAGGCATTGAGGCCTAATCTGAATAGCTCTGCTCCACACCGCTGACTTACACTACCCCCCTCCTCTTCAGGAAGACTCACCGATATGGACATGCAATGGTGGATCTGGCTGGTG
The DNA here is from genome assembly GCF_030272875.2 of Pseudomonas sp. BJa5. Classification (NCBI taxonomy): domain Bacteria; kingdom Pseudomonadati; phylum Pseudomonadota; class Gammaproteobacteria; order Pseudomonadales; family Pseudomonadaceae; genus Pseudomonas; species Pseudomonas sp. BJa5. Next base: position 27,786 of record NZ_JALRNG020000022.1, on the reverse strand, counting down.
TTCGGTTTCGGCCTGATTGTGCTCGAACTGCTCCTGCCCACCTTCTTCATCCTCTGGTTCGGCATCGGTGCCGTCCTGGTGTCGCTGGTCGCTTACCTGGCGCCAGGCCTGCAACTGGATATGCAGGTGCTGCTGTGGGTGGTGCTCTCTTCGCTCACCACCGTCCTGTGGTTCAAAGTGTTTCGCCGCAAGCAGCCTGATACCCGCTGGACCGCCGACGATGTGATCGGCCAGGTCGGCCTGCTTACGGCCACGGTCTCGGAATTCCAGAAAGGCCGCGTACGCTTCCAGAAGCCCATCCTCGGCAACGAAGAGTGGGTGTGCATCGCCGATACCGAGATCCAGTCCGGCGAGCGTGTCCGCCTCACCGCCATCGAAGGCAATACCGCCCGCGTCACCCGGGCCTGACCCGCAAAAGGAATGTTCGCGCCATGACCAGCCTCATCGTCGTCAGTACCCTCGCCCTGTTCGTCATCATCACTCTGTTCAAGGGGGTGCGCATCGTGCCCCAGGGCGAGGAGTGGATCGTCGAGCGCCTGGGGCGCTACCACAGCACCCTCAAGCCCGGCCTCAACATCGTCATCCCCTACGTGGACGTGGTCGCCTACCGCCTGCCCACCAAGGACATCATCCTCGATGTGCAGCAGCAGGAGATCATCACCCGCGACAACGCGGTGATCGTCGCCAACGCCCTGTGTTTCGCCAAAGTCGTCGACCCGCAGAAGGCCGCCTATGGCGTGCAGGACTTTTCCTTCGCCGTGACCAGCCTGACCATGACCTCGCTGCGCGCCATCGTCGGCGCCATGGACCTCGACGAAGCACTGTCCAGCCGCGAGCAGATCAAGGCACGCCTGCGTGAGGCGATGTCCGAGCAGACCGAAGACTGGGGTGTGACCGTGCGCTCGGTGGAGATCCAGGACATCAAGCCCTCGGAAAACATGCAGGCGGCAATGGAGCGCCAGGCCGCCGCCGAGCGTGAGCGCAAGGCCGACGTGACCCGCGCCGAGGGCGCCAAGCAGGCCGCGATCCTCGAAGCCCAGGCGCGCCAGCAGGCGGCCAAGCTCGATGCCGAGGCGCAGATCAACCTCGCCGAGGCCTCGGCGCGCTCGATCACCCTGGTCAAGGAAGCGGTGGGCACCGAGATCACCCCGGCCATGTACTTGCTGGGCGAGCGCTACATCGGTGCCATGGAGTCGCTGGCCAGCAGCGACAACGCCAAGGTCGTGGTCCTGCCGGCCGACCTGCAGGAAACCGTGCGCGGCTTGATGGGCCGCAACAAGCCGGTCTAGAACAAGGCCCCCAGAGGTGCGGTAATTCACCGCACCCTCGGCAATTTTGCCTACACTGGGGGTTACAATAGCCATCACCTGATTCCAACCGGAACGCCTCATGTCCTCACATCGGCCCGCCATTGCCTGGATCGCCTGCTTCGCAGTGCTGTTCAATCTGCTGGCCATGCCGTTGGCGTCTGCCGCCCCCAAGGGGCCGGCCGAGCAACTGCTGTGGGGCGCGTTCTGTTCGAGTGTGGGTGGCAAGGCCACCGCCGAAATCCTCGCCCTGGGCAAGATCGACCTTGGCCAGCAAGGCGATGACCATTCCAGCATGCAACACTGCTGGTGCTGTTCCGGCGCCGCGCCCTTGCTGGCGCTGCCGGGGCATGTGCCGCACCTGACCACGCCACCGGCACTACCCTCTGCGCGGGAGCCGCTGCTCGCCGCCTACCAGCCCACGCCACGGCAACTGTGGCCAGCGCTCAACCCACGCGCCTCTCCTCTGGCCTGACTTCACTGCGCAATCTGCGACCCTGAATTCGACTGGAGAATCACCATGCTCAAGAACGCCCTGCTGCTGGCTGCCCTGTTGCTGCCGGCGACCTTTGCCAACGCCCACGAATACACCAAGGGCGACCTGCACATCGCTCATCCGTGGTCGCAGGAATTGCCGCCCAACGCCCCTAACGTGGCCGCCTACTTCATCGTTCACAACAACGGCAGCAGTGCCGACACCTTGCTCGGCGTCGACAGCCCGATCAGCGACAACGCGCAGTTGCACGAGCATGTGCACAAGGACGGGCTGATGAAGATGCAGCAGGTGCAGAGCGTCGAGGTACCTGCCGGCAAGGAGCTGGTATTCGCCCCGGGCGCCTACCACGTAATGCTGATGCAGCCCAAGGACCGCAGCCTGCTCAGCGACGGCAAGCACTTCCCGCTGACCCTGCACTTCCAGAAGGCCGGCGACATCACCGTGGAAGTCGCGGTGCAGAAGCAGGCGCCCGACGATACGGCCCACACGCACTGACCGCTGAGCGCGGCTCGCCATGAGCATCGTCCGCAGCAGCCTCGCCCGTCCCGCCCGCCCTGACAGAAAAAGGGTGCGCGGCAGCTGGCTGAGCCTGTTCGCCATGTTGATGATCTTTATCGGCCCACTGGTTTCCCAGTCGATGCCGATGGATCACCGTGCCATGCCGGCAGGCATGAGCATGGATGGCGCTGCCGACTGCCACGGTGACAGCCACCACGACAGCAGTCCTTCCCTGAGCATGGTCTGGGAGAAGTGTGGCTATTGCAGCCTGTTCTTCCACTGCCCGGCATTGCCCCAGGCCCTGAGCCTGCTCACTACCGATACCCTTCCCACCGGCAGCCCGCTGCTTGTCCCGCCGCACCGGGGGCATGCGCGGCACACCGTCTTCCCCGGGGCCAGGCCCCGCGCACCGCCGTCCTTCATCGTCGTCTGAAAACACCTTTCGCGCACAAGCGTCCGGCCTCTCGCCGCGGACCTTGCGTGCCCCCATGACTGATCGATGTTGGAATCACTATGTCCGGCTGCACCGCTGTTTTTCGCCTGTCCCAACAAGGGACCCTCGCCGCGCTCTGCGGTACCCTGCTCAGCCCCCTGGCCATGGCCGCCAGCGCGCAGGGTGACGTGCCCCTGCACGAGCACAACGAACTGAGCCCGACGGTCATCACCGCCGTGGCCCCCAGCTCACCCCTGACCATCGTCACCAACCCCAAGGAGCCGCGCCAGCCGGTGCCAGCCAGCGACGGTGCCGACTACCTCAAGACCATTCCCGGCTTCTCGGCGATCCGCGCCGGCGGCACCAATGGTGATCCGGTACTGCGCGGCATGTTCGGCTCGCGCCTGAACATCCTCACCAACGGTGGCGTGATGCTGGGCGCCTGCCCCAGCCGCATGGATGCACCGACCTCGTATATCTCGCCGGAAACCTATGACCGCCTGACCGTGATCAAAGGCCCGCAAAGCGTGATCTGGGGCCCGGGTGCTTCCGCCGGGACCATTCGTTTCGACCGCGACCCGGAAAAATTCGGCGAGCTCGGCAGCCGCGTCAATGCCAGCCTGCTGGCCGGCTCCAACGGCCGCTTCGACAAGCTGATCGACACGGCGGCGGGCAACCAGCTGGGCTACGCGCGCTTTGTCGGCAACCAGTCGCATTCCGACGACTACGAGGACGGCAACGGCGACACCGTGCCGTCGCGCTGGGACAAATGGAACGGCGACGTGGCCCTGGGCTGGACGCCGGATGCCGACACCCTGGTGGAACTCACCGCCGGCAAGGGTGATGGTGAAGCCCGCTCCGCCGGACGCGGCATGGACGGTTCGCAGTTCAAGCGCGAAAGCCTGGGCCTGCGCTTCGAAAAGTCCAGCATCGGCGAGGTCTGGGACTCGCTCGAAGCCCAGGTCTACTACAACTACGCCGACCACGTGATGGACAACTACAGCCTGCGCACGCCCTCGGGCATGGGCATGATGGGCATGCCCATGGTCAGCAACGTCGACCGCCGCACCCTCGGTGGCCGGGTCAAGGGCACCTGGCGCTGGAGCGAGCTGCAACTGATCGCCGGTGTCGATGCGCAGACCAACGAACACCGCAAGCGGGGCGGCATGGGTATCGATGTGCACAAAGAGATGCCCTGGACCAAGGACGCGGACTTCCACAACTACGGTGTGTTCGGTGAGCTGACCTGGTACGCCGCCGACCAGGACCGGCTGATCAGCGGCGCCCGCCTCGACCGCGCCTCGGCCAAGGACTACCGCGCCACCAGCCCCACCAACGGCGATACCCGCGCCGATACCCTGCCCAGCGGCTTCGTCCGCTACGAGCACGACCTGGTCGAGATGCCCGCCACCACCTACATCGGCGTGGGGCACGTCCAGCGCTTTCCGGACTACTGGGAGCTGTTCTCGCCCAAGTCCGGCCCGGCGGGCTCGGTCAACGCCTTCGACAGCATCAAGCCGGAGAAAACCACCCAGATCGATTTCGGTATCCAGTACCAGACCGATGACCTGCAGGCCTGGGCCTCGGGCTATGTCGGGCAGATCCGCGACTACATCCTGTTCGACTACAACAGCGGGATGATGGGCATGAGCAGCTCCCGGGCGCAGAACATCGACGCCCGGATCATGGGCGGCGAACTGGGCGCCGCCTACAACCTGACCCCGAACTGGAAAGCCGACGCGACCCTGGCCTACGCTTGGGGCAAGAACAGCAGTGATGGCAAAGCGCTTCCACAGATGCCGCCCCTGGAAAGCCGCCTGGGCCTGACCTACAGCCGCGACGACTGGAGTGCCGGCGCGCTGTGGCGGGTGGTGGCCGCGCAGAACCGTATCGCCGAGGGCTACGGCAATGTGGTCGGCAAGGACTACGAGAAAAGTTCAGGCTTCGGGGTGTTCTCGCTCAATGGCAGCTACCGGGTCAGCCAGCACCTCAAGCTCAGTGCCGGAATCGACAACCTGTTCGACAAGGCCTATGCCGAGCACCTGAACCTGGCGGGCAACGCTGGCTTCGGTTACCCGGCCAGTGATCCACAAGCGATCAACGAGCCGGGGCGCACGCTCTGGACCAAGGTCGACCTGAATTTCTGATCCACCCCCTGGGTGCGATCAGCGATCGCACCTTACTTTGGCAACATGGGAGCACACCATGAGCACACCGAAGATATCCTTCTACAACCTGGCCTGGCGTTGGCACTTTTATGCGGGGCTGTTCGTCGCCCCGTTCATGATCCTGCTGGCGATCACCGGGATCATCTACCTGTTCAAGCCGCAACTCGATCCACTGCTCTACCGCGACCTGATGGTGGTCGAGGCCGGGCATCATCGACAGAGCGCCGACCACCTGCTGCACCAGGTGCGCGAGGCCTATCCCAAGGGGCAGGTGAGCCAGTACCTGCCCGCCGCCAGCGCGGACCGTAGCGCGCAATTCGTGGTCCAGGATAGCGGTCGCGAGCTGAATGTGTTCATCAACCCCTACGACGGCCGGGTGCTGGGCGAGCAGGATGCGAAGGCCAACCTGCAAGCCGTCGCCCGCGCCCTGCATGGCGAGCTGATGATCGGCACCGTCGGTGACCGCCTGGTGGAACTGGCGGCTGGCTGGGGCGTGGTGCTGGTAGTCTCCGGCCTGTACCTGTGGTGGCCACGCGGTGCGCGCTCGGCGGGGGTACTCTGGCCGCGCCTGAATGCCCGCGGGCGCCTGCTGTGGCGCGACCTGCACGCGGTCACCGGCTTCTGGGGCTCGGCCCTGTTGCTGTTGATGCTGCTCAGCGGCATGACCTGGACCGGCTTCTGGGGCAAGCATTACGCCGATGTCTGGAACAGCTTCCCGGCGAGCATGTGGAATGATGTGCCCAAGTCCGACCAGCAGGCCCGTGAGCTCAACAGCGCGACCCGCCAGACCGTGCCCTGGGCCATGGAAAACACGCCGATGCCGCAGTCCGGCGCCCACGCCGAACATGCGGGCCACAACATGGGATCGAGCGCCCCGGCCGCGCCGCAGGTCAGCCTGCAGCAGGTCCAGGACCTGGCCGCCAGCAACACGGTCGAGCCCGGCTACAGCATCACCCTGCCCACCCGCGCCGACGGCGTGTACACCATCGCCGTGTTCGCCGACGACCCGCGCAACGACGCCACCCTGCATGTCGACCAGTACAGCGGCAAGATCCTGGTGGATGTGCGCTGGCAAGACTACAACGGCGTCGCCCGCGCCACGGAAGTGGGGGTGATGCTGCATGAAGGCAAGATGTTCGGGCCACTGAACCAGATCATCATCCTGCTGGTGTGCCTGATGATCCTGCTGGGCTCGGTGAGTGGCCTGGTGATGTGGTGGAAACGGCGTCCACAGGGCAGCCTGGGGGTGCCGCCGCTGCGTCATGACCTGCCGAAGTGGAAGACAGCGATCGTGATCATGGTGGGGCTGGGCGTGGCGTTTCCGCTGGTGGGGGTCTCGTTGCTGGCGGTTTGGGTGCTGGATTGGGGCCTGTTGTCACGGAAACTGAAAACCGCCTGATCGCCGTGTGGGAGCGGGCTTGCCCCGCGATTGTGGCTTGTCTGTCACACCGCAATCGCGGGGCAAGCCCGCTCCCACCGAGGACAGTTGCCCCCGCAAATCCGCTACCATAGCCACCCGTTCTCGACAGGATCGCCATGAGCACCCTGAGTATCAGCGGCCTGCACTGGTCGCCCTTGGGCCACGGCCATTGTCACCATCAGTTCCAGCTGCGCGACGTCGATCTCAGGGTCGGCGCCGGGGAGTTCGTCGGCCTGATCGGCCCCAATGGCAGTGGCAAGACCAGCCTGCTGCGCTGCGCCTACCGCTTCAACAAGCCGGAGCGCGGCCAGGTGCGCCTGGATGAACACGATCTGTGGAAACAGTCGCCACGCTGGTGTGCCCAGCGCATCGCCGTGGTCCTGCAGGAATTTCCCGATGCCTTCGGCCTGAATGTCGAGGAAGTGGTCGCCATGGGCCGCACCCCGCACAAAGGCCTGTTCGATGGCGACAACCCGGAGGATCGCCGCCTGGTTCGGGAGGCCTTGCACGCCGTGGGCCTGGCCGGGTTCGACGCGCATGCCTTCGCCAGCCTCTCGGGCGGTGAAAAGCAGCGGGTGATCCTCGCCCGTGCCCTGGTCCAGCAACCGCAATTGCTGATCCTCGACGAGCCGACCAACCACCTCGATCCACGCTACCAGCTGGAGCTGCTGCAGCAGGTCCGACGCCTGGGCATCGGCACCCTGGCCAGCATCCATGACCTGAACCTGGCCGCTGCCTTCTGCGATCGCCTGTATGTGCTGGACCACGGTCGCATCGTGGCCAGCGGTACGCCGGGTGAAGTGCTCACGGTCGAGCTGCTGCATGAGGTCTTCGGCGTGCAGGCGCTGATCGACCGTCACCCCCTGGCCGACCACCCACGCCTTACCTGGATAACCCAGCGATGATTCGAACCACCCTGCTTCTCGTCCTGGGCCTGCTGGCCAGCGCCAGTGCCTTCGCCCAGGCCAGCCAGTACCCGTTGACCGTGCAGAGCTGCAACCGCCAGGTGACCTTCAACAAGGCCCCGGAGCGTGCCCTGAGCCACGACATCAACATGACCCAGATGATGCTCGCCCTCGGCCTGCGCCCGCGCATGGTCGGCTACAGCGGCGTGAGCGGCTGGAAGGCCGTCACGCCTGAACTGCGCAAGGAACTCGACGGCCTGCCGGAGCTGGCCAGCAAGTACCCGTCGGTGGAAACCCTGCTCGTTGCAAACGTCGATTTCTTCTTCGCCGGCTGGGACTACGGCATGCGCATCGGCGGCGACCTGACCCCGCAGAGCCTGGCGCCCCTGGGCATCCCGGTGTACGAGTTGACCGAGTCCTGCGCCTTTGTCATGAAACGCCCGGCCGCCAGCCTCGACGACACCTACAACGACCTGCGCAACCTGGGCCGGATCTTCGATGTGCAGGAGCGCGCCGAGCAATTGATCGGGCAGATGCAGCAGCGGGTCGACGCCGTGCAACAACAGTTGCCCGCGCAGCGTCCACGGGTGTTCTTGTATGACAGCGGCGAGGACCGGGCCATGACCTCCGGCCGCCTGGGCATGCCCCAGGCGCTGATCGAAGCCGCCGGCGGGCGCAATGTGCTGGACGATATCGAGGCCAGCTGGACCCGGGTCAACTGGGAAAGCGTGGTCGAGCGCAACCCCGAGCTGATCGTCATCGTCGACTATGGCGAGGTCAGCGCGGCGCAGAAACAAGCGTTCCTCGAACAGCACCCGGCCCTGCAGTCGGTAGCGGCGATCCGTGACAAGCGTTTCGTGGTGATCCCCTATGTGGCCGCCACGCCGAGCCTGGAAAACGTCGAGGCGATCGAAGCCATCGCCGCCGGACTGCACGGCGCATGAATCGCTATCGCCTGCTGTTGCTCGCCCTGACTGGCCTGTTGCTGGTGTCCTGCGTGGTGTCGCTGGGTTTCGGTGCCGCGCCGGTGCCGGTCGAGGTGGTGTGGCGGGTGCTGCTGTACAAACTGTTCGGCATCGCCCCTGAGGTACCCGCCTGGACCACCGGCCAGGAACACATCGTCTGGCTCATCCGGGTACCGCGCATGCTGCTGGCGGCGCTGGTCGGCGGTGGCCTGGCGATGATCGGCGCGGTACTGCAGGCCGTCACCCGCAACCCCCTGGCCGATCCGCACCTGCTCGGCGTGACCTCCGGCGCCACCCTCGGCGCGGTGCTGGTGGTGCTGCATATCGGCGAACTGCTCGGGGTGTTGACCTTGCCCCTGGCCGCCTTTATCGGCGCCCTGTGCAGCATGCTGCTGGTGCTGGCCATCGCCAGCCGTCATGGCCGTCTGGACAGCGACCGGCTGCTGCTGTGCGGCGTGGCGGTGGCCTTTGTGATGATGGCGATTGCCAACCTGCTGCTGTTTCTCGGCGATCACCGCGCCAGCTCCGCGGTGATGTTCTGGATGCTCGGTGGCCTGGGCCTGGCCCGCTGGGAGCTGCTGCCGATCCCGGCGATCAGTGTGCTGCTGGGGCTGACCCTGTTGCTGGGCATGGCCCGCGCTCTCAATGCGCTGATGGCCGGTGAACAGACCGCCGTGACCCTCGGCCTGAATGCCCGCTCGGTGCGGCTGGTGGCGTTCCTGATCTGCTCGCTGCTGACCGGCGTGCTGGTGGCGATCAGTGGCTCGATCGGTTTCGTCGGCCTGATGGTGCCGCACATCGCCCGGCGTCTGGTCGGCGCCGAACATACGCGCCTGCTGCCCGTGTGCCTGCTGGTGGGCAGCCTGTTCCTGATCTGGGTCGATGTGGCCGCGCGCACCTTGATTTCACCCGAAGACCTGCCGATCGGCATCGCCACCGCCGCCATCGGTGGCGTGTTCTTCATCGGCCTGATGCGCAAGCGCTGACACTACGCAAGCAGGCTTTGGTCTTGAGACGTATTGTCGCGGCTGCGCCGCAAAGCCGCGTGTTAGCCTAGGGCGCACAAGAGAATCGCCCTGTACGGAATGCCTGCCCATGACCGCGAACCTGTCACCGCAACACCCCACGCCCGACGACCATGAACACCTGCAACGCAACCTCTCCAACCGCCACATCCAGTTGATCGCCATCGGCGGCGCCATCGGTACCGGGCTGTTCATGGGCTCGGGCAAGACCATCAGCCTTGCCGGCCCTTCGATCATCTTCGTCTACATGATCATCGGCTTCATGCTGTTCTTCGTCATGCGCGCCATGGGCGAGTTGCTGCTGTCGAACCTGGCGTACAAGTCGTTCATCGATTTCTCCGCCGACCTGCTCGGCCCCTGGGCCGGTTACTTCACCGGCTGGACCTACTGGTTCTGCTGGATCATCACCGGCATCGCCGACGTCATCGCCATTTCCGCCTACTCGCAGTTCTGGTTCCCCGACCTGCCACAATGGGCGCCAGCGCTGGCCTGTGTCGGCCTGCTGCTGTCGCTGAACCTGATCACGGTGAAGCTGTTCGGCGAGATCGAATTCTGGTTCGCGATGATCAAGATCGTCGCCATCCTCGCCCTGGTCGGCACCGGCCTGTACATGGTCCTCTCCGGTTTCGAATCGCCGGCCGGACGTACCGCGAGCCTGGCCAACCTGTGGAATGATGACGGCATGTTCCCCCATGGCCTGATGGGCTTCTTCGCCGGTTTCCAGATCGCCGTGTTCGCCTTCGTCGGCATCGAGCTGGTGGGCACCACCGCCGCCGAAGCCAAGAACCCCGAGCGCACCCTGCCGCGGGCGATCAACTCGATCCCGGTGCGGATCATCGTGTTCTACGTGCTGGCGCTGATCACCATCATGGCAGTGACCCCGTGGCGCGACGTGGTGCCGGGCAAGAGCCCGTTCGTTGAGCTGTTCGTGCTGGCCGGCCTGCCGGCGGCGGCGAGCATCATCAACTTCGTGGTGCTGACCTCGGCGGCGTCCTCGGCCAACAGCGGCGTGTTCTCCACCAGCCGCATGCTCTTCGGCCTGGCCCAGCAGGGCGATGCGCCGCGCAGCTTCGAACAACTGTCCAGCCGCTCGGTGCCGGCCAACGGCCTGTACTTCTCCTGCACCTGCCTGCTGCTGGGCGCGGCGCTGATGTACCTGATCCCCGACCTGATCGAAGCCTTCACCCTGGTGACCACGGTATCGGCGATCCTGTTCATGTTCGTCTGGACCCTGATCCTGCTGTCGTACCTGAGCTACCGCAAGCAACGCGCCACCCTGCACCTGGCGTCGAAGTACAAGATGCCCGGCGGACGCTTCATGGCAGTGGCGTGCCTGGTGTTCTTCGCCGGTATCCTGGTGCTGCTGAGCCTGGAAAGCGACACCCGCCAGGCGCTGATCGTCACCCCCCTGTGGTTCGTGCTGCTGGCGGTGACCTACCAGTTCGTGCGCCGCAATCGCCAGCAGGCGGCCGCGCAACAGGCCTGACCCTCGGCGGTTGCGCACCAGCACGGCGCAACCGCCTGCACCGCCTCGCTCGTACGGCGCCGTGGCGGTGCAAGCTTTCCCCCCTCCCTCCCCGTAAAGCCCGTGCCAGAGCCTTTCTCAGGTTCGGCACAGGCCTTGCTAAAGCTCTCTCCCGAAGTCGCCACCTGCCTTAGCGCACATTCGAACTCAACGGAGAGAGCACATATGAAGCGTCGCAGTCTGATCAAGGCCTTCACCCTCAGCGCGTCCCTCGCGGCGATGGGCCTGAGCTGGAGCATCCAGGCCGCCGAGACCATCAAGGTCGGCATCCTGCATTCGCTGTCCGGGACCATGGCGATTTCCGAGACCTCGCTCAAGGACATGGCCCTGATGACCATCGAGCAGATCAACGCCAAGGGCGGGGTCAACGGCAAGCTGCTGGAGCCGGTGGTGGTCGACCCGGCATCGAACTGGCCACTGTTCGCCGAGAAGGGCCGCCAACTGCTGAGCCAGGACAAGGTCGCGGTGGTGTTCGGTTGCTGGACCTCGGTGTCGCGCAAGTCGGTGCTGCCGGTGTTCGAAGAGCTCAACGGCCTGCTGTTCTATCCGGTGCAGTATGAGGGCGAAGAGATGTCGCCCAACGTCTTCTACACCGGCGCCGCGCCGAACCAGCAGGCGATCCCGGCGGTGGAGTACCTGATGAGCGAAGAAGGCGGCGCGGCCAAGCGCTACTTCCTGCTCGGCACCGACTACGTCTACCCGCGCACCACCAACAAGATCCTGCGCGCCTTCCTGCACAGCAAGGGCGTGGCCGACAAGGATATCGAAGAGGTGTACACGCCGTTCGGCCACAGCGATTACCAGACCATCGTCGCCAACATCAAGAAGTTCTCCGCCGGCGGCAAGACCGCGGTGATCTCCACGGTCAACGGCGACTCCAACGTGCCCTTCTACAAGGAGCTGGCCAACCAGGGCCTGAAGGCCACCGAGGTGCCGGTGGTGGCCTTCTCCGTGGGCGAAGAAGAACTGCGCGGGATCGACACCAAGCCCTTGGTGGGTCACCTGGCGGCGTGGAACTACTTCGAGTCGGTGGATAACCCGGTCAACAGCCAGTTCGTCGCCGACTGGAAAGCCTACGCCAAGGCCAAGAACCTGCCGGGCGCCGACAAGGCGGTGACCAACGACCCGATGGAAGCCACCTATGTCGGCATCCATATGTGGGCCCAGGCGGTGGAAAAGGCCAAGTCCACCGATGTCGACAAGGTCCGCGAAGCCCTGGCCGGGCAGAGCTTCAAGGCGCCGTCGGGCTACACCCTGACCATGGACAAGACCAACCACCACCTGCACAAACCGGTAATGATCGGCGAGATCCAGGACGACGGGCAGTTCAACGTGGTCTGGGAGACCGAACAGCCGGTGCGGGCGCAGCCGTGGAGCCCGTTCATCCCGGGCAATGACAAGCGGCCGGATTATGCGGTGAAGGGTAACTGAGCCCATCGCGGGGCAAGCCCGCTCCAACCAGGGGGAGTAGCCCCCTGTAGGAGCGGGCTTGCCCCGCGATGAGGCCCACCAGCACACCACAAGGAAACCGCCATGCCCAAGGCCCTTCAGCGCCTCCTCCTCGGCCTGCTCCTGCTGCTGCCCCTGGCCGCCCAGGCCAGCGACGCCGACTACTTCATCACCGCCAAGGCCAACGAGCAGGCCCGCCTGCTCCAGGACTGGGCGGCGCAACCCGACCCGGGAAGGCTGCACCTGCTGACCTCCCTGCAGCAAGGCCGCATCGCCCCCGGCGACACCCGCAAGCTGCGCCTGAACAACCGACTGCGCGGCCTGGTAGACAATGCCCTGGCCAGCCACCAACTGCTCGGCGACGACCCGAGCGTGCGCCTGGCCGCCGCGCAACAACTGCAAAAAAGCGCACAACCGGCCCAGGTCGCCTTCCTCGACCGGCGCTTCGCCAGCGAGCCTGATACTGCGGTGCATGCCGCCCTGGGTCTGGCCCTGGCCAACCTGCAACTGGCCGACAGCGATCCCGCCGTGCGCCTGGCGGCGGTGCGCCTGCTCGGCGAAACCGGCGACCCCATGGCCCGCACCCGCCTCGAGGCGCTGCTCGAACCTGGCGTGGAAAGCGATGCCAGGGTACGCACCGCCGCCGAAACCAGCCTGGCCCAGGTCAAGCGCAAGCTGCTGTTCGGCGAACTGCTGGGCCAGGCCTTCAGCGGCTTGTCCCTGGGTTCGATCCTGCTGCTGGCGGCCCTGGGCCTGGCGATCACCTTCGGCCTGCTCGGGGTGATCAACATGGCCCATGGCGAGATGCTGATGCTCGGCGCCTATGCCACCTACGTGGTGCAGGTCCTGATACAGCGCTACGCACCAGGCGCCATCGAGTTCTACCCGCTGATCGCCCTGCCCGTGGCCTTCGCCGTCAGCGCCGGGGTCGGCATGCTGCTGGAGCGCACGGTGATCCGCCACCTCTACGGCCGCCCGCTGGAAACCCTGCTGGCCACCTGGGGCATCAGCCTGATCCTGATCCAGGCCATCCGCCTGCTGTTCGGCGCGCAGAACGTCGAAGTGGCCAACCCGGCCTGGCTGTCCGGCGGCATCCAGGTGCTGCCCAACCTGGTCCTACCGTACAGCCGTCTGGTGATCATCGGCTTTGCCCTGTCGGTGGTGCTGCTGACCTGGCTGCTGCTCAACCGCACGCGCCTGGGCCTGAACGTGCGCGCCGTGACCCAGAACCGCAACATGGCCGCCTGCTGCGGCGTGCCCACCGGACGCGTGGACATGCTCGCCTTTGGCCTGGGCTCAGGCATCGCCGGCCTCGGTGGCGTGGCCCTGAGCCAGATCGGCAACGTCGGCCCGGACCTGGGCCAGAGCTACATCATCGACTCCTTCCTGGTGGTGGTGCTCGGTGGCGTCGGCCAGCTCGCCGGCAGCCTGTGGGCGGCCTTCGGCCTAGGGATCGCCAACAAGCTGCTGGAGCCGCAGATCGGTGCGGTGCTCGGCAAGATCCTCATCCTTGCGCTGATCATTCTGTTCATCCAGAAACGCCCGCAAGGCCTCTTCGCACTCAAGGGACGGGTAATCGACTGATGAACCAGCCTCTGCTTGTAACCGCCAGCCACAAGGTCGGCCCGCGCTGGACCCTGGCCGTGGGCGCTGCGACCTTGCTGGTGCTGCTGGCCCTGCCGCTGCTGTCGCTGTTGCCCGACGGGCACAGCCTGCAGGTCTCGGCCTACACCCTGACCCTGGTCGGCAAGATCCTCTGCTATGCCATCGTCGCCCTGGCCCTGGACCTGGTCTGGGGCTATGCCGGGCTGCTGTCGCTGGGTCACGGCCTGTTCTTCGCGCTCGGTGGCTATGCCATGGGCATGTACCTGATGCGCGAAGCAGCCGGTGACGGCCTGCCGGCGTTCATGACCTTTCTGTCCTGGAGCGAGCTGCCCTGGTACTGGGCCGGCACCCAGCACTTCGCCTGGGCCTTGTGCCTGGTGGTGCTGGCGCCAGGATTGCTGGCGCTGCTGTTCGGCTTCTTCGCCTTCCGCTCGCGGATCAAGGGCGTGTACTTCTCGATCATGACCCAGGCCCTGACCTTCGCCGGCATGCTGCTGTTCTTTCGCAATGAAACCGGCTTTGGCGGCAACAACGGCTTCACCAACTTTCGCAGCATCCTCGGTTTCGACATCACCGCACAGAGCACCCGGGCAGTGCTGTTCCTGCTCACCGTGGCCTTGCTGGTAGCCAGCCTGTACCTGGGCTGGCGCCTGGCCCGGAGCAAGTTCGGCCGGGTCCTGACCGCACTGCGCGATGCCGAGAACCGCCTGATGTTCTGCGGCTACGACCCGCGGGGCTTCAAGCTCTTCGTCTGGGTGCTCAGTGCCGTGCTGTGCGGCCTGGCCGGGGCGCTGTACGTGCCGCAGGTGGGCATCATCAACCCCAGCGAAATGTCACCGACCAACTCCATCGAAGCCGCCGTGTGGGTCGCCCTGGGCGGGCGCGGCAGCCTGATCGGCCCCTTGCTCGGCGCAGGCCTGGTCAATGGCATGAAGAGCTGGTTCACCGTGGCCTTCCCGGAATACTGGCTGTTCTGCCTGGGGGCGCTGTTCATCCTGGTGACCTTGTACTTGCCCAAAGGCGTGGTCGGACTGTTGAAGAAAAGGGGCGAACAATGAGAGCCATACCACTGCCTCCGGCCCACCCAGAGTTCATGCTCGAACCCCTCCTCGATGGCGGCAGCGGCCGCGATGCCATCGGCCTTGGCCAGGTGCGCGGCGAGGGCCTGGACGTGCGTCACGGCACGGTCCTGACCCTGGAGGACATCCACGTCAGCTTCGACGGATTCAAGGCCCTGAACGCCCTGAACCTGTACATCGGCGTCGGCGAGCTGCGCTGCATCATCGGCCCCAATGGTGCGGGCAAGACCACCCTGATGGACGTGATCACCGGCAAGACCCGTCCCACCGGCGGCAAGGCCTGGTTCGGCGACACCCTGGACCTGACCCGCATGAGCGAAGTGCAGATTGCCCAGGCCGGCATCGGCCGCAAGTTCCAGAAACCCACGGTGTTCGAGGCCCTGAGCGTGTACGAGAACCTGGAGCTGGCGCAGAAGGCCGACAAGTCGGTGCTGGCCAGCCTGGTTGCGCGCCTGGGTGGCGAGCAGAAGGACCGCATCGATGAGGTCCTGCAGACCATACGCCTCAACGCTTCGGCACAACGCCCGGCCGGCTTGCTGTCCCACGGCCAGAAGCAGTTCCTGGAAATCGGCATGCTGCTGGTGCAGGACCCGCAACTGCTGCTGCTCGACGAACCGGTGGCCGGCATGACCGACGCCGAGACCGAATTCACCGCCGAACTGTTCAAGGGCCTGGCCGGCAAGCATTCGCTGATGGTGGTCGAGCACGACATGGGCTTTGTCGGCAGCATCGCCGACCACGTCACCGTGCTGCACCAGGGCAGCGTGCTGGCCGAGGGGTCGCTGGCACAGGTGCAGGCCGATGATCGGGTGATCGAGGTCTACCTGGGGCGGTGATTTCAGAGCATCGCGGGGCAAGCCCGCACAAACAACCAACGGACTGAAGACATGCTGAAAATCGACTCCCTGCACCAATACTACGGCGGCAGCCACATCCTGCGCGGCCTGTCCTTCGAGGCCCGGATCGGTGAGGTAACCTGCCTGCTGGGCCGCAACGGCGTCGGCAAGACCACCCTGCTGCGCTGCCTGATGGGCCTGTTGCCCACCCGCGAAGGCAGCGTGCATTGGGAAGGCCAGCCGATCACCGCGCTCAAGCCGCACCAGCGGGTCCAGGCCGGCATCGCCTACGTGCCCCAGGGCCGGGAAATCTTCCCGCGCCTGACGGTCGAGGAGAACCTGCTGATGGGCCTGTCACGCTTCCCGGCCAGCCAGGCGAAAAGCGTCCCGCCGTTCATCTACGAGCTGTTCCCGGTGCTGCTGCAGATGAAACACCGCCGCGGCGGCGACCTCTCCGGCGGCCAGCAGCAACAACTGGCGATCGGCCGCGCCCTGGCCAGCCAGCCCCGCCTGCTGATCCTCGATGAGCCGACCGAAGGCATCCAGCCCTCGGTGATCAAGGAAATCGGCGCGGTGATCGGCAAGCTGGCCACCCGCGGCGACATGGCGATCCTGCTGGTGGAGCAGTTCTACGACTTTGCCGCGGAACTTGCCGACCAGTACCTGGTGATGTCCCGCGGGGAAATCGTCCAGGCCGGCCGCGGCGAAAACATGGAGGCCGAGGGTGTGCGCGGCCTGGTAACCATTTAACCTGAAGACCACTTCGTACCTGTTCGAGAAGTAGCCATGACTTACCTGATCCGTGATGCCGTAACTGCCGATCTACCGGGCATTCGCGACATCTACAACGACGCGGTGCTCAACACCACGGCGATCTGGAATGAGCAACCCGTTGATCTGGCCAACCGCCAGGCCTGGTTCGATGCCCGCCAGGCCCAGCGCTACCCGATCCTGGTGGCCGTGGACGCCGTTGCAGGTGATGTGCTCGGCTATGCTTCATTCGGCGACTGGCGCCCCTTCGAGGGCTTTCGCCACACCGTCGAGCACTCGGTGTACATCCGCAGCGACCAGCGCGGCAACGGCCTGGGCCCTGCCCTGATGAGCGCCCTGATCGAACGCGCCCGCGCCTGCGACAAACATGTGATGGTCGCGGCCATCGAAAGCGGCAACGCGGCCTCGATCCGCCTGCACGAGCGCCTGGGGTTCACCCTCAACGGACAGATGCCCCAGGTGGGCGTGAAATTCGGCCGCTGGCTGGACCTGACCTTCATGCAGTTGATCCTCGATCCCGGCATGCCCCCACGATCCATGGAGTGACGCCCGATGAATGCTGCGCAACTCAACCGTGTGACCCATGAAAGCTTTGCCCACTACCGCGACGGCCTGGTGGCCTTGCTGCTCGATGCCGTGCGCCACGGTGCCTCGGTCGGCTTTCTGGCGGATATCGACGCACAGCAGGCCAACAGCTACTTCGACGAAGTGAAGCAGCGCCTGGCCAGCGGCGAGTTGTTGCTCTGGGTGGTTGGCAAAGACCAGGAAGTACTGGGCAGCGTGCAGCTGGCCTTGTGCCAGAAACCCAATGGCCTGAACCGCGCCGAGGTGCAGAAGCTGCTGGTGCACAGCGAGGCCCGGCGGCGTGGGCTGGGCCAGCAGTTGATGAAGGTGCTGGAGGCCGCGGCGGCGCAGAAGCAGCGCGGTATGTTGTACCTGGATACCGAGGCGGGCTCGGGGGCCGAGGCGTTCTACCGGTCGTTGGGGTACAGCAAGGCCGGTGAGATTCCGCAGTATGCCTGCGGGCCGGATGGGACCTATCGGGCAACGGCCCTGTATTACAAGCTGCTATAGGCGGTAGGGCCAATCGCAGGCTTCGCCAGCTCCCACACCCATGCCTTGTGGGAGCTGGCAAAGCCTGCGATCGAGTGCGCAGCACTCGCCAGGGACTACCCTTGCAGGAACCTGCCCAGGCGCTGCTTGAGCATCAGGTTCTCACTGCGCAACTGCTGCACCTCATCCAGCAGCTCCAGTGCCAGCGCCACCCCTTCCCACTCCAGCGCCAGATCGCGCTGCAGCTTGGCCGCGCGCTTGGCCAGCACCGGGGCCTGGTCGTCAAACAGCCACTCTTCCGGCGTTCGTCCGGAAGGTTCGACAATGCCGTGTTCGACGATTTCGATCACGTAGGCGGCCGGCAGATCGGCTTCCCGACAGAGGGTCTGCATGTCCAGTTGAACGACCAGGGTACTGCTCATGATCAGCTACTCCATTGTGTCCTCGGATTGAACGCCGCGTGTTGCGCCAGCTTGTTCCACAAGTCCTTGGTGGTGTCGTCGTTGTGGCTGGGCATGACCACCTTCAGTTGCGCATAGAGATCACCGCGCTGGCCCTGCTTGTTGGCCAGGCCCATGCCCTTGACCCGCAGGCGCTGGCCACTCTGGCTGTCGGCACGGATGGTCAGGTTGATCTTGCCGGTCAGGGTCGGCACCGCCACCTTGGTGCCCAGGGCAGCCTCCCAGGGCGCCAGCGGCACGGTGATGATCAGGTCATGACCTTCGACATCGAACAGCGGGTGCGGTGCCATGCGAATGGTCAGGAACAGGTCGCCGTTGGCGCCACCGCCGATGCCCGGCGCACCCTGGCCCTTGAGGCGGATCTTCTCGCCATCGCTGACCCCGGCCGGGATCTTCACGTTCAGGGTCTTGGTGGTAAAGCCGGTGCGCTGGCCGTGGGCGTTGTGCTGCGGCACCTGGAAGCTGATCTGCTTCGACTCGCTGGACAGGGTTTCTTCGAGGAAAATCGCCAGTTCCATTTCCACGTCCTGCCCTCGCCGACCGCTGCTGCGCTGCTGGCCGCGGCCAAATGGGTTGCCGTTGCCACCGCGCGAACCGAAGATCGAGCTGAAAAAGTCGGAGAAGTCGCCGCCCTCGAAGCCGCCGGAACTGCGGCTTTCCCAGCCGGGCGGGCCCTGGAAGGGGCGACCGTGCTGGCCGTACTTGCGCAGTTCGTCGTATTCGGCGCGTTTTTCCGGGCTGCCCAAGGCCTCATAGGCCTCGTTGGCCTCCTTGAATTTTTCCTCGGCGTCACGCTCTTTGCTGACGTCAGGGTGATACTTGCGCGCCAGCTTGCGATAGGCGGTCTTGATCGCCTTCTCGTCCGCCGTGGGCTCGACGCCAAGTATCTTGTAGTAGTCTTTGAAGTCCATCTAAGGAATCACCATCAATAGTTCGATGCTGCAGAAGATTGGGGTCAAGCATAGCCTTTCAAGGCGTCCTTGGGTTTGCGGCAAAGCAGATAATCGGTCTTGATTCTGCTGACGGCTGGCATAAACTGCGCGGCCGTTTTTCCCCCGGAAGTACATCCCATGAGTGACGCATCCCCGGCCCGTGCCTGCGGCATCGACTTCGGCACCTCCAACTCCACCGTCGGCTGGCATCGCCCGGGCGTGGAGTCGTTGATCGCCCTGGAAGACGGCAAGATCACCCTGCCGTCGGTGGTGTTCTTCAATATCGAGGAACGCCGCCCGGTGTACGGCCGCCTGGCCCTGCACGAGTACCTGGAAGGTTACGAAGGCCGGTTGATGCGCTCGCTCAAGAGCCTGCTGGGCTCCAAGCTGATCAAGCACGATACCAGCGTGCTGGGCACCGCCCTGCCGTTCAAGGACCTGCTGGGCATGTTCATCGGCGAGCTGAAAAAGCGCGCCGAAGCCAACGCCGGTCGTGCCTTCGATGAAGTGGTGCTGGGCCGCCCGGTGCATTTCGTCGACGACGACCAGGCCGCCGACCAGGAAGCCGAAGACACCCTGGCGGAGGTGGCGAAGAAGATCGGTTTCAAGGACGTGTCCTTCCAGTACGAGCCGATTGCCGCGGCCTTCGACTACGAGTCGAGCATCCAGGGCGAGGAGCTGGTGCTGATCGTCGACATCGGCGGTGGTACCTCCGACTTCTCGCTGGTGCGCCTGGCGCCGGAGCGGCACATGCTCGATGACCGTCACAGCGACATCCTCGCCACCGGCGGCGTGCACATCGGCGGTACCGATTTCGACAAGCAGCTGAGCCTGCAGGGCGTGATGCCACTGTTCGGCTACGGCAGCCGGATGAAAAGCGGCGCCTTCATGCCCACCAGCCACCACATGAACCTGGCCACCTG
Organism: Pseudomonas sp. BJa5; assembly: GCF_030272875.2. Taxonomy (NCBI): domain Bacteria; kingdom Pseudomonadati; phylum Pseudomonadota; class Gammaproteobacteria; order Pseudomonadales; family Pseudomonadaceae; genus Pseudomonas; species Pseudomonas sp. BJa5. Next base: position 7,935 of record NZ_JALRNG020000022.1, on the reverse strand, counting down.
GCACACCATCAACTCGGTGTACTCGCAAAAATCCCAGCTGGCCCTGGGCAGCATGCGCTACGACATCGAAGACACCGACGGCATCGACCGCCTGTTCAAGCTGATCGAACAGCGTGCCGGCCACTGGCTGGCGATGGAAGTGGAAGAAACCAAGATCGAACTGACCCACAACGACCGTCGCTTGGTCGACCTCAAGCGGGTCGAGTCGGGACTGAGCGTGGAGCTGACCCGGGCCTTGTTCGAAGAGTCGATCGACAACCTGCTCGAGCGCGTGCGTGGCAGTGTCAGCGAGCTGCTGGCCAAGGCCGGCGTGGGTGTCGAGCAGGTCGACACGGTGTTCTTCACCGGCGGTTCAAGCGGCATTCCGGCATTGCGCCAGAGCGTGGCGGCGATGCTGCCCAATGCCCGGCATGTCGAAGGCAACATCTTCGGCAGCATCGGCAGCGGTTTGGCGATCGAGGCGCGCAAGCGTTACGGCTGAGGCCCTATCGCGGGGCAAGCCCGCTCCCACCGACTGAACTGCACCCCAAACCCATCCAACCTTTGGGGGGGCAGTTCAGACCCGGTGGGAGCAGGCTTGCCCCGCGATCAAACTTCACACCAATTCAGCCTGCCTCAACTCACTCTTCAAATAGGCGTAATAGATCGGCCCCGCCACCACCCCCGGCAAGCCGAACGCCGACTCGCACACCAGCATCGCCAGCAGCAGTTCCCAGGACTTGGCGCTGATCTGCCCGCCGACAATCCGTGCGTTGAGGAAATACTCGACCTTGTGGATAACAATCAGATAGCCCAACGCCGCCATGGCCACCCAGATCGACAGCGACAGGCCGACGATGGTGATCAGGGTGTTGGACATCAGGTTGCCGATCACCGGCAGCAGGCCGAGCAGGAAGGTCAGCACGATCAGGGTCTTGGTCAGCGGCAGGTGCACGTCGAACAGCGGCAGCACCACGGCCAGGAAGATCCCGGTGAAGAAGGTGTTGAGCAGCGAGATCTTGATCTGCGCGAAGACAATGTTGCGAAACGCCTGCACCAGCAGCGCCAGGCGGTTGAACAGGGCCGCCGCCAGGGGCTTGCGCCGGGAGATGTCGGGAATGCGCTGCAGGGCGACGATGGCGCCGAGGATCATGCCGATCAGCAGGGTGACGAAGGTGTGCGCCGCGCCCTTGCCCACCAGTTGCAGTTCGCCCAGGTGGGTCTTGAGCCATTCCCCGATGGCCACCTTGAACTCGGCGGCGCTGGCCGGCAGGTAGGCATCGACGAACGGCGGCAACTGCCCGCGGGCCCGGTCCACCAGAAGCATGAACTTGTCCAGCGAGGCGCCAGGGTTCTCGGCCTCGTGCAACAGGAAGCTGATGGCGCCGGCGAACAGCAAGGTCAGGGTGCTGACCACCAGGGTGCCGAGCAAGGCTACCGCCAGCCAGCGCGCACGCTCCCCGGCAATCAGGTGCTGCAGCTTGGGCGTGAGCATGTTGACCAGTTCGAACACCAGCAGGCCGGCCAACAGGCTCGGCAACAGCTTGAGCGGCAACGCCAGCAGCAGGCCGGCGAACACAATGATCCAACTGGCCATTTTGATCTGGCGCGGAGTAAAGGTCATACAACCTCAAGGGTCGACTGCGGGAAAAAACGCAGTCTGCCAGCCTTCGCCGGGCAGGCATAGAGGCACGGCCGCTGCGCTGGCAGCGGCTGACCCGGGTCAGCGCCAGGGCGTCATTTTTTCTTCAGGCAGTCGCTCATGAACGCCTTGCGCTCGTCGCCCTTGAGGGCCTTGGTGGTGGCGTCGGCATTGCAGAGGGTCATCTTTTCCTGCTGCGTAGGTGGCTTGGCCTTCAGGCAGTTGCTCATGAATGCCTTGCGCTCGTCACCCTTGAGGGCCTTGGCAGTGGCGTCGGCGTTGCAGGTGGTCATCTTTTCCTGCTGCGCGGTGGCGGCAAAGCCTTGCGAACACATCAACAGGCCCAACAGCAGTAACGGCACACGCACCAATTTCATGGCGTTCTCTCCTTGTCGCCGCGCCCTGTGCGCAGCCTCGCCGTGAGTGTAGACAAGAATTCCTACACCCCTTGGGCACGGGCCTGGCGCCGGTAGTGCTCCGGGGTGCAGTGGGCGTGGCGCTGGAACATGGCGATAAAGGCCGAGGGGCTGCTGTAGCCCAGGTCGAAGGCAATCTGCTGGATCGGCAGGTTGTGCTCCAGCGCCTCGATGGCCTTGAGAAAACGCAGGCGTAGTTTCCACTCGCCGAAACTCATGCCCAGTTCGCGCAGAAACTGCCGGGCCAGGGTGCGCTCGCTGACATGCACGGTGGCCGCCCAGGCGGCCAGCGGTCGGTTGTCACCCGGCTCGGCGTGCAGGGCCTGGAGCACTCCGTGCAGGCCGGCGCTGCGGGCATAGGGCAGAAAGCAGGTCTGGGTCGGCGCCTGGCGCAGTTGATCCACCAGCACCTGGGCCAGGCGGCGGTCTGCCTCGTCCTCGGGGATCTTCACGTCGCGCCGGGCAAAGTCGCCGAGAATGGCCTTGAGGATCTCGCTGATCACCAGGGTGCAGGGCTGCGCGGGCAAGGCCCGGCACAGCTCGCGGTCCAGGTAGACCGAGCGGTAGACGATGGCCTGGGGGTTGTAGCAGCTGTGCTCGGTGTCCGGCGGCACCCACACCGCGTAGTGCGGCGGCGAGACGAAGCGCTGGCCGTCGATGTCCAGGTGCATGATGCCGTGGGCCGCATAGTTGAGCTGCCCCCAGGCGTGCCGATGTGCCGGGCTGTGGGTGTCGGCGCCGAACTCGTCGTAGCGCAGGTACACCGGCGACGGCAGGGTGTCGAACTGCGGAATGGTGATGACTTTATCGGACATGCTGTCTGGATCGATGGGTGAGTTGTCTGGATACAAGTATAAGCAACGGAACAGACAAAGGGATAATGGCGCCTGTTTTCCCCCAAGAGCTTCTGTTTGATGAATTATGCGTTCCCCTTGCTGGCCATCCTGATCTGGGCCGGCAACACCGTGGTCACCAAGCTGTCGGCCGGTGCGATCTTTCCCGCCGAGATCGGCTTCTACCGCTGGTTGCTGGCCGGGTTGCTGTTCACCCCCTTCCTGCTGCGGCCGCTGCTGCGCCACTGGCCCGAAATCCGCCCGAACCTGGGCAAGATCTTCATCCTCGGTGTACTGGGCATGGCGGTGTACCAGAGCCTGGCGTACTTTGCCGCGGGCATCACCAGTGCCACCAACATGGGTATCATTCTCTCGCTGATGCCCTTGATGTCCCTGGCCATGGCCATCGTCAGCCTGGGCCAGCGCCTGAGCTACGGCGCCCTGGCCGGCGCGCTGGTGTCCTTGATCGGCGTGTTGCTGGTGGTCTCGGCCGGTGACCTGAGCGTGTTGCTACAGCACGGCCTCAACGGTGGCGATGCACTGATGCTGGTCGCCACCCTGGCCTATGCGCTGTACAGCACCCTGCTGAAAAAATGGCAGTTGCGCCTGCCGCCCCTGCTCCTGCTGTACCTGCAGGTACTGGTGGCGATCATTGTGCTGTTGCCGTTGTTCCTGTTCTCGGACAAGACCGGCCTTGGCCGTGGCAACATCGGCCTGGTGCTGTACGCCTGCGTGCTGGCCTCGATGGTCGCGCCGCTGGTGTGGATGCAGGCGGTCCATCGCCTGGGGCCCAGTCGCACCACGCTGTTCTTCAACCTGCTGCCTGCCGTCACTGCCGTGATCGCCGCCCTGGTACTCGATGAGCAACTGGCGCTGTATCACCTGGTCGGCGGCCTGCTGACCCTGGCCGGGGTGATCCTGGCCGAACGCTGGAAAACCCCGGTGCGCCGCGCCGGCGTCATAGCCCCGCAGCCTTGAGCCGGGCCGCGTGCTCGGTGAACAGCCGCAGCGGATCGGCGCCCTTGCCCACCGCGCCCAATGAGTGATTGACGATGTCCAGGTGATCCAGCGGGTAGTCGTCGCCGATCACCTGGCCCAAGTGCGAGCTGTAGCGCCCGACCATGCCATCGCACTGCCCGGCCTCGCGCACGAAGCTGCGGGCGTACAGGCGACAGAGCAGATTGCTGCCATCCAGGCGGTTCAGGCCGCGATCGGTCAGCCCCGGCTGCAAGGTGCCGGACCAGGAGTAGTAGCGCACGCCATTGACCTCCCCCGGCCCCTCGCCACCCCAGGTGGTGGGCAGGCCCTGTGGATAAGCCTGGTTGAACAGGGCGACGCCGGCACTGGTCAGCGAATGGTGCGAGGCATGCACGTCGATGGGCAGTTTCGGTCCGCGCCAGCCGGTTTCCAGCCAACCCATCAGCACGCCCAGGCCATGCAGCGACGCCTTGAGCAAACGTCCGCGCGCGGAGTCGGCGGGATACTTGCGTCCTACGTAGTCGGCCAGCTCCGAGCCGTGGTTAGGGCCGGCGATGGAGGTCACCGAGGCCACCCACTCCGGGCGTTTGGCCGCCGCATAGCGCGCGGTCAAAGCGCCCTGGCTGTGGCCCAGCAGGTTGACCTTGTCGGCACCGCTGCGCCGGCGAATATCCTCGATGATCCGCAGTAACTGTTCGCCACGCACCTCGCAAGAGTTGAGGGGTGAGACCTGGATGGCATAGACCTGCGACCCGCCCTGACGCAGCGCCTGGACGATGCCGAACCAGTAGGGATACAGCAGCAGGCGGACGAAGCCGAGCATGCCCGGCACCAGCACCAGTGGATAACGCGTGGCGAGCCCTTCGGCCATGGCTGCATTCCCCCGCTCCGTGGACAGTCATCCCTCACACTACAGGCACAACTCTGGCTCTCGCAATCGAACTCCAGGGGAGGCTGCGGATCAAACTCATCAGACCTTCAGCAAGGATATGAATCATGTTCAGAAAGACCCTGGCAATCCTCTTGGCCACCACCGCCCTGAGCGCCTGCGGCAGCCGTCCGGAAAACCCGGTGGATTACGTCACCTACCGCAACGCGCCGCTGGTCAAGCAGGTGAAGAACGGCATGACCCTGCAGCAGGTGAACACCATCGGTGGCCGCCCGTCCACGGTCGTCAAACTGCCCCATGGCGGCACCTGCAACAACTACATCCTCAACCGCGAAGGCCATCAACAGGCCTACTACGTGCGCTTCGACGCCAGCGGGCATGTCGACGACAAGGGATTCAAGACCTGCGCACAACGCCAGAAAGACGAAGATGCCGTGAATGAGGTCATGCCCACTGCGTGATGCCCGGCGGCCCCATCGCAGGCTGCGCCAGCTCCCACAGGGCACCCGGCTGGCCAGCGGGGCTCTCAGCCTCCCCCGTCAGCCAGCCTTGTCCGCCTTCATATGCTCCAGCAACGGCTTGCACTGGTTCGGCACATCGCCGCCCGGCGCCACCAGCGCCAGCAACCCGGCCGCTGGGCCGATCACCACGCCCAGGGCCACCATCCCCGCCCCGCGCAAGGCCAGCGGCACCGCTTGAACGCCAGCGTCCGGCTTGGCAAAGGGACCGCGCACATACAGCGGCGAGCGCAGCGAAAGCAGGCGCACGCCCTTGGACTCGGGGTTGATCTTCAGGTCCAACTGCTCGCTGGCGAAGTTGGCCGTACCGTTGATGTAGACGATCGCATTCTCGGTGTCGAAGACGAACAGGCGGGTCGTGGCCAGGCCATCCTTGATGCCGAAGTCGGCCGCAGCGCAGTTGATCTTCACGTCCTTGTCACCGAACAGCTGGCCCACCACATAGTTGCCCACGTTCAGGCCGGCGATCTCCATCAGGCCGCGACTGATGGCGCCGTCGTTGATCAGCATCTTCAGCTCGCCATTGGCGGTCCCCAGCAGCTTGGCCACCGAATTGCCCCGACCACTGAGCTCGGCGTCGCCATTGAGCTCGCCAAAACTGGTCTTCATCGGCTCGAAGGTCGGGAACAGTTGCTTGAGCTTGAAGCCACGGGCGTTGAGCCGGGCCTGCCCCTGCAAGGGCGCGGTACGTCCGTCCAGGCGCACCTGGGCATCCAGCTTTCCGCCCGCCACGCCAAAACGCAGCGGCTCCAGGTGCAGTACGCCATCGTCGAGGATGACGTGGCTGGACAGGTCGGTGAACGGCAGGTCCTGGTTGTGCACGATGCGCTTGCCGCTGAAGGTCACGTCGGCATCCATGCTGCGCCAGCGTTCGGTGCGAAACTCCTCGACCGGCAGTACCTTGCCCGCCGGTTGCCTGCTGGCGCCGCCACGGGCCTGCTGTTGGGCATTGGAGTCGGCACCGATCAGCGGCGCCAGGTCCTTGAACAGCAACTGGTTGGACACCAGGTTGCCGCTGAGTTTGGGCCGTGGCTGGCTCGACACGAAGGTCAGGTCGCCATGGATATCACTGTCGCCGATCTTGCCGTTGAAGCCTTCATAGCGGAATTGCGCACCACCTGGCTCATGCAGTTTGGCCTGCAGACGGCCATCGGTGGTATAGGCAGGAGAGTCCGGCAGGGTCACACCGATCAAGGGGTAGAGATTGCCAAGGCTGGTGCCCGACAGCCGCAGGCGCAGGTCCAGGGCGCCGAGGTTGCGAGGATCGGTCAGGGCGCCGGCCACGGCGATACGGGTATCGGCGATCTGCAGGTCGGCCTGCAACGGGAAGGGCTGGCTGGCGTCCTGCAGCGCCAGCAGGCCGCCGATCTTGCCCGTTCCGGAAAGCGCCTGGCCCTTGTAGCGGCCTTTGACCTTGAGGCCAAAGGCATAGTCCTGGGCGACGCCGGTTTTCTGTGCCGTGGCCTTGCCGACGATGTCACTGAACGGGATCGGCTTGCCCAGTGGATCGATCAGGACATCGAGGCTGGTTGTCAGGGTCTGGTCCTCGAAACTGACCTGGCCCTTGTCGAAGCCGATGACGCCGATGTCCAGCACCCAGGCTGACGGCTCGGCCTGCGCGTCCTTGGGCGCGAATTCGAAGGTCCAGTTGGCCCGGCCGTCAGCCAGGCGCTTGAGGTTGCCAGTGGGCTGGTTCAGGTCGATGCGCGGGATGACGATCTGCTGGAACAGCAACGGCAAGGGCGCCAGGCGAAACTCGACACGCTTGAGGCTGAGCATCTGCGGCTCCTTGAGCCAGTCCGGGTTGCCCAGGGTCAGGTCCTGGGCGATGAAGCGCGGCCAGGGCAGCCAGGCACGCCAGCCGCCCTGCTCGGGTTCGCGCTGCCAGCGCACTTCCAGGTTGCCATTGATGGCGAAAGGCCGATGCAGGGCTTCGGACACCTTGGCATTGAGGGTCGGCTTGATGCGGTTCCAGTCGAATGTCGCGATCACGACCAGCAGTAACGTCAGCACCAGCAGCAGGCTGGCGAGGGTCCAGGTGAGGAGTCGGGCGGGACGCGTCATTGCATGAATCTCCTGACGACCACAATGGCGAACGTGGGCGTATTGATGGCACTTATTCTTGGGACTGATGAAACGCCCAGGGGTTTAACCGGTAGTGATGATTCCGGGATTTTTTCCGCTTTTTTTCCCGCCTTGCCATTCGCCCGGGCGCCTGGAAAGGCCCGGCGATCGTGCTGAAACAACCGGCCTAGAGCCTGCGCTCCAAAGCATCATTTCCATCAATTGTCACCATTAGCCTTATGAACTTCTATCTGGCGCCCTCGAGCGTAGCATTGGCCCCGTACCCACTTTCCAGCCCCTCCAAGGAGCACCGAACGATGAAACGCCAACTGCTGCTGAGCCTGTCCCTGTCCATCCTGGCCGCCAATGCCTTTGCCATTCCTGCCAGCGAACAAAACCTGACCGCCGAATCCCGTTCCAGCTCGACGGTGATCTCGCAACCGCTGAACACCCTGGCCGAAGGTGGTTCGGATCGCCTGCTGGAACGCAACCGTGTAGCCGAAGGTGGCTCCGACCGTCTGCTGGAACGCAACCGCGTCGCCGAAGGTGGCTCCGACCGTCTGCTGGAACGCAACCGCGTCGCCGAAGGTGGCTCCGACCGTCTGCTGGAACGCAA
>NZ_JALRNG020000224.1:0-236 GCF_030272875.2 Pseudomonas sp. BJa5 | reverse complement strand
CGATGGAGATCGTGCAGCGGCATGCGCTGCAGGACGCGCGCCTGCGCTTCATCGCCAATCCCGACAACCCGGGCTTCGCTGTCGGCTGCAACCAGGGCGCGCGAGACAGCTGGTCGCCCTGGCTGGCCTTCGTCAATCCGGACCTGATGGTGGAGGCCGATACGCTCGCCCGGCTGCGTGCGCACGCAGCCCACGCGGCCGGCGACGCGTTGCTCGGCGTCGATCTGGTCGACGAG
>NZ_JALRNG020000223.1:0-236 GCF_030272875.2 Pseudomonas sp. BJa5 | reverse complement strand
ACAGCCTGACGATCTGTGGATAACTTGTGTATAGTATTTGGATCACTTACTTAAAAATAAGCTAATTCATTAATTTAATTACATATTTCTCTGTATGACTGTTCCGTGATAATCGTGCATAATTTTTTCCGCGGCATAAAAAAACCGGCGCTTAGCCGGTTTTTTTGTACACGTGATCGACTCAGACAGTGTCGATTACCACATCGCGGGTTTCTTTCAGGCAGAACAGGCCGACC
>NZ_JALRNG020000222.1:0-236 GCF_030272875.2 Pseudomonas sp. BJa5 | reverse complement strand
GCGGGCAGCGCTGGTTCTTGCTGTACCCCGGCCTGCGTTTCGCCCCCGACGATCCGCTGCACTGGACCGGTCGCTACCAGAACTGTAACGGCATGTGCGCCGACTGCCATTCCACCCGGTTGATGACGAACTACAACGACCGCGAAGACAGCTTCGCCACCACCTGGCAGGAGCTGACCGTCGGCTGCCAGAGTTGCCATGGGCCGGGGCAGGCCCATGTCGACTGGGCGAAAGCC
>NZ_JALRNG020000221.1:0-237 GCF_030272875.2 Pseudomonas sp. BJa5 | reverse complement strand
AATGGATGGGGATAACGCACATGGGAATCGACTGGCCCGCCGACTGCACGCGGGCGGTCAGGGTGATATACATGAGTTTGGCGGCCTTCTTTGCGTCTTCATAGAAGATCTCGTAGAAGTCGACCATGCGGTAGAACATCAGCTGGTCCGGGTGCTGGTTCTTAAGCTTCCAGTCATGCTGCATCATCGGGGTGTGTGCGGAAAGATAGCTCATTACATAAACTTGGCTCGAGGTGT
>NZ_JALRNG020000220.1:0-237 GCF_030272875.2 Pseudomonas sp. BJa5 | reverse complement strand
GGCGGCGCTGGCACTCTGGCAGCCCGCCCAGTTGCAGGTGGATGCGCCGCTTGAGCGCGGGAGCCTGTTCTGGCTGTTCAGCCTGGGCTGCGCGATTTTCGGTTCGTTGCTGGCGGCGCTGTTGTGGAACGCCGCGTCCAAGCGCATGCAGCTGACCTTGAGCGTCCAGTTGATTTTCTTAGAAAAACTGTTCGCCTTGCTGTATGCCTTCATATGGCGCCAGAGCGGTCCGAGCCT
>NZ_JALRNG020000219.1:0-237 GCF_030272875.2 Pseudomonas sp. BJa5 | reverse complement strand
CTTCGCCACCGTGCTATTCGCCCCGCTGATGGGCTTGATCGTCAACGCCTGGGGCTGGGAGCATGTGTTCATCGTCATGGGCGAGCTGGGCATCCTGTTCTCCATCGCCTGGATGAAGCTAATCTACAACCCCAAGGAACACCCGATGATCGTCGCTGCCGAGCTTGAGCACATCGATCGCAACGTCGGCCTTGTGGACATGGACAAACCCAAGGCAAGCGGCAAGAGCGGGCCGAA
>NZ_JALRNG020000218.1:0-237 GCF_030272875.2 Pseudomonas sp. BJa5 | reverse complement strand
ACCGGAAGGGCTTCGATCGCAAGGTCGGCAGCGGTGAAAAAGGTGGTTGACAGCGAGTTTAAACGCTGTAGAATTCGCCTCCCGCTGACGAGAGATCGCAGCGAGTCAAGCGGTTGAATTTGAACGAAAAACTTCAAACAAAACGCTTGACAGCAAATGAGGAAAGCGTAGAATGCGCGCCTCGGCTGAAGCGAAACGCTTCGCCAATCGCTCTTTAACAATCGAATCAAGCAATTC
>NZ_JALRNG020000021.1:0-94834 GCF_030272875.2 Pseudomonas sp. BJa5 | reverse complement strand
GGCCGGATGCAGGAGCGAGCGGTTTTGGTTCCTTTTGCCAAGACAAAAGGGACCCGCCGTAAAGGCGGAAGGGGCCGGCAGCGGCGCTGCATGAGATGGATAAGCTCGCCACCACAACACCCAAGCCTTAGAAACATAGTCCCCAGGATGCCGTGAAGAGCCACAAAAAAAGACCGCAACCACCCCCATCGGTAGTTGCGGTCAAGCGGGAAACGAAGGAGAACTGCGGTTGCTGGGTGAGCCATCGCAGGCTTCGCCAGCTCCCACAGGGGACATTGCAGTGCCTTGTGGGAGCTGGCGAAGCCTGCGATGGACGGCATAGCCGTCCTGCTACTGCTGCAGGACGGACGCCTGGTTGCCATTGCCAAACTGCTGGACGGTGGCGTTCATGTTCGCGCCGCTCTGGTCGACGACGGCCTGGTTGTAGGAACCACCCTGGGTCACGTAGGCGACGTTGGCACCATTGACCCCATCGGTCTGGGTGATGGTGGCTTTGTTGTTGTCGCCGTACAGCTGCCAGGTGTAGCTCTGGTTGCCGCTGCCGGACTGGTCGAGCAGGATACTGTTGGTGGAACCGGTGCTGGAGCCGGTGGCGTAGTTGTCGGTACCGCGCTGGGCGGCGATCAGCAGGTTGTCGCTGCCGTTCTGCTCGAAGTACAGCTCGTTGTTGCTGTCGGACTGGGTCACTTCGGCGGTGTTGGTGTAGCCGTTCTGGTTCAACCGGGCCAGTTGGTTCGCGTCATTCTGGGTCAGGTTGGCGCTGTTGCCGGTGCCGTTCTGGTTGATCTCGGCGCGCTGGCCGCTGCCGAACTGGCCACCGGATTTCTCGCCTTTCCAGTTGCTGGCCAACACCTGGTTGCCGGTACCGGTGGAGGTCACCGAGAGCACATGGTTGTCGCCGTTCTGGTAGGTGAAGCTGAGGTTGTTCTGGCCGCTCTGGACCAGGGTGGTGGTCGACTGCAGCGACTCGAACTGATCGGCGTAGAGGGCGTTGAGGCTGCCGACCTGGAGCACGCTGGCGATGTTGCCGTCACCGAAGCTCTGGTCGACGATGGTTTCGTTGGTCTGGCCATATTGGGTGATCGACGCTTGGGCGCCAAGCTGGGTGTCCTGCCAGACCTCGGTGGAGTTGCCGGTACCGTTCTGGGAGATGTTCACGGTACCGCCCTGGCCCTCGCGCTGGTCGCCGTAGGCCCAGTTGTCGTCGCCGACCTGGTAGATGCCGATCTGGCCGTTGTTGTGGTTGATGTGCTCGGCGGCGCTGTAGTTGTTGTTACCGGTCTGGACGCTGGTGGCCGAGTTGGTGCCGCCACTGAACAGTTGTTCGACGTACGCCCGGTTGTCATTGCCGTACTGCAGGGTCGTGGCCTGGTTGCCGATCTGCGAATCCTGGTAGACGAACGAGAAGTTGCCGGTGCCTTGCTGGGTCTGCTGGGCGTTGTTTTCGGTGCCCAGGGACTGGCTGGCATGGGCGACGTTGAGGGCGCCGGTCTGGTTCTGGTGGATCTGGCTACCGGTCTCGTACAGTTGCTCGGCGTAACCGGCGTTGTAGTCGCCGGCAGCATCCTGCCAGATCGGGCTGTCGCCGCCTTCCTGCTTGATGGCGTGGTTGTTGCCCTCGCCGTACTGGTTCTGGGTGGCAGTGCTGTACGGCGCTGCGGTTTGCTTGACCTCGGCGATGTTCTCGGTGCCGGATTGGCTCTGGGTCGACAGGCTGTCATCGGCCATGACCTGGCCGGCAACGGCCAGGACAATTGCGGCGCTTAAGGGAGCGAGCTTGAACATGGTGGTGCCTCCAGGTAACTATCGGTATTGATTGACTTGCACGCGCTGGCCGTTGCCGGCCTGGACCACGGAGCTGGAAAGCCCCGAGCCGGACTGGGCGATGCTGGCGCTGTTGCTGTTTCCGTACTGCTCGATCTGCGCACGGTTGTTGCTGCCGCTCTGGGTGATCGATGCGTTGTTGCCATACCCCTGTTGGTTGATGGTCGCCATCAGGTCGTTGCCTTGCTGCAGGATGTACGCCTCCTGTGCGCCACCTTCCTGGACGATGCGGCCCAGCAGGGCCTGGCCGTCCTGGCCGATGGCGGCGCGGTTGGACTGGCCGTCCTGTCCGATCAGCGCCTGCTGCCCGGCGCTGGCCGGCAGTGGCTGCATGGACAGCGGCTCGCCCAGGTCGCCGCCGGGGCCGATGTCGGCGTTATCCATCAAATCGTCGGCCAGGGCGGCCTGACCGATCAGGGTCAGGCACAGCAGCAGGGTGGTCAGGCGCGCCATGGTCGTTTCTCCTCGGGTTACTGCACGTTGACCGGCACGGTGCGGACAGTGCCCTGGCTAGTACGGATGGTGGCCGTAGGCGCCGCGGTCGGAATCACCGTGGTGCTGTTGCTCACCGCCAGGCGCCAGCGTCCGGTCAGCGGCACCGCGGTACTGCCCAGGGTGACCAGCCCGTTCGGGGTGGTGACCTGCACGGTGACGGTGTTGCCGGTGGTCACCGAGGAGGTGCCCGAGATGTCCCAGTTGAAGCGGTTGTTGGAGCGCGCCGTGACGGTGGCGGCGGTCACTGCGAAGGTCTCCGCTGCCGGCCGTGGCGACACCTGCACGTTCACCGTGGCCGGTGCCGAGAGGGCGCCGAGGCTATCCCGGGCGATGTAGGTGAAGGTGGCGGTGAAGGCTGCCGTGATGGTGGCCGGTGGGGTGTAGATGACCTGGGTGCCATCGGTGGTGACCGTACCGCGTCCGGTGGCGGGTTGGCCGACGCTGGCAACGGCCAGCGGCGTGTTACCTTCCGGATCGCTGTCGTTGAGCAGCACGTTGATCGGCAAGGTCACGCCCAGGGTTGCCGCCGTGTCGTTGACCACGGTAGGCGGCTGGTTGGGTGCGACGTTGACGGTCACTGTGGTCACTTCCGACTTCAGCCCTTTCTTGTCCTGGGCCCGGTAGGTGAAGGTGGTGGTCATCGGCGCGGTGACAGTCGCCGGCGTGGTGTAGACCACGGCGGTGCTGCCGCTGAGGGCGACAGTGCCCTGGCCGGTAGCCGGCTGGGTCAGGTCGGTGATGCTCAGTGGCACATCACCGTCCGGGTCGCTGTCGTTGGTCAGCAGGTTCATGGTCAGCGGCACGCCGGAGCTGGTGCTACCGACGTCGGCCTGGGTCACCGGTGGCTGGTTCTCGGCCTCGACCGGCGCGTTGCCGACCACCACGACTGCCTCGGTGTCGCTGCCGCCGGCTGCCGACTTGATGGTCACGGTGGCCGGTGGCTGTTGCAGGTCGTTGACGGTCAGGGTTTGCAGGGTGCCGGACTTGGACAGGCGGCCATAGCCCTGGGCGACCAGGTCGGGCACCTGCACTTCGTCACTGGAACTGGCCTCGATGCGCAGGCGCTTGTTGGCCCAGTCGTAGCGTGCAGTGGTGACCTTGACCACGTCGCTGAGCTTGCTCGACAGCGCGGTGGGGCGATTGACGCCGCTCGGGTCGGTGGCGGTGACCACGACCACCGGTGGCGGCGCGGCACTGCTCAGGTGATGGGCGAAGAACAGGCCGCTGTTGTCGGCCAGCAGGTTGAACTGGCAAGGCGAAGGCGGGGTGCCAGGCACCAGGGCCAGGGTTTCACGGAAGCACAGGGTGGCCGTATTCGGTGCCTTGGCGAACACCTCCACACGGGTGCCTTCGGCGGTGCGCCGGTAGCTGGCGCGTTGCAGCTCGGCGGCCACCTGGGTGCGCTGGTCGAGGACTTTGCCGGAGACGGTGAACAGGTTGGTCTGGATGGTCCCGGCCGGGCCCTCGATTTTCACGAAGTTGGTATTGAACGGGCTGCCGATGACCGGTTCGGTAATGTTCGGGTCGCCAATGAAGGTTTCGATGGTCGAGGTGTCGGGGTTGACCTCCTTGTAGGGCCCGCCGGCGCCGCGCAGGAATGGCCCGAGCGCACCCTTGAGCGCGCCGCTGAAGTCGCCTGGTGCACCGATGCCGACGTCGCGGGTAATGTTGATCGCCCGCCGTCCGGGGGTAGTGACGTTGACGGTCTCTACGCCATAGGGGTGGGTAATGACGTAGGTACCGGCCTGGGGTACCGAGACGCGGATACGGATACGGGCAAAGCTCTGCTGGTCGCCATCGACCGGGTTCTCGGCGGCGAAGGCCGCTTCGATGCCGGCGACATAGACGTCCATTTCATAGCCGCTGTTGCCCACCGCCGGAATCGAGGTTTCCGCCAGGTACCAGAACATCTCCGGTGGCCAGTTGTCGGGGAATACCAGGGGCAAGGCATCGTCGTAGATGCCTGGCTCGGGCAGCAGCGTACACATGTAGGCTGGCGGCACCGAGACCGGCACCCGCGAGCTCGCAGCGCGCGACTGGCACAGCTCGAGTGACAGGTCGTCGTTGTCCTGGTACCACATCGGGTAACGCCCGGTGGCCAGGGTGTAGGGGCCGGGATCGACCGCCTTGAGGCCGGCCCAGGCAGTGCCGGCCAGCGAGAGGGAGAGCCCGGCTGCGCATAGCGCCAGGCGTGGCCAGTTGTTCATGGTGCCTCCTGCTACGGAACGTGGCGAGATGATGTTCATGGCACAAGCACCACTTCTTCAGTGTCGGTACCGCCATTGGCGCTGGTCACCGTGACCTTCGCCGGCGGGATCGGCGAGAGCCCGGTACTGAGCGTCTTGACCGCACCGTCACCGCTCAAGGTGCCGATGGTGGCGCCGTTGCCGGTGGTGGCGACGAGTCCCGGAGGGCTGGTTTCATCACTGGTGGAGGCGACCAGGGTCAGCTGCCCGGAGTTCAGGCTGAACTCGGCGCGCTGGATCACCACCAGATCGGTCAGTGGCAGGCTCAGGGTGGTCGGGGTGCTGCTGGGGATCGCCAACTGGTTGTCGGCGGTCACCTGCAGGTTCTGCGGCAAGGCCGGGTTGAGCGCCGACTGGCCGTACCAGGCGCCGGTGCTGTCGGCCTCGCTCAGGCTCAGGGTCGGGGTCTGGCTGATCAGGGTGGCGGTGCCCGGTGGTGGCGGCGCCTGCACGAAGACATCCTGCTGGGCGCGCAGGTCGCCGTCCTCGCTGTGGCGCGAGTAGGTGCTGCGCTGGGCGATGATTGGCGTAGGCCGGACGACGTTCGAGAGCTTGCCGGAGATCGCGAACAGCTCGGTGCGCAGGTCCAGGCCGTTGGGGCCTTCGATGCGCACGAAGTTGGTGTTGAACGGACTGCCGGTGACGGCTTCGTTGAGGTTCGGGTCGCCGATGTAGATTTCGCTGGCACCGGTCTCCGGGTTGGTTTCGGTGTAGGGCCCACCGACGCCACGCAGGAACGGGCCGACATCGCCCTTGAGGGCGCCGGTGTAGGTTTTCGGCGAGCCGATGCCGATGTCGCGGGTCATGTTGATCGCGCGTCCACCGGCGGCGGGCACATCGAACACCTCGACCCCGTAAGGGTGGGTGATGATGTAGGTGCCGGCGGTGGGCACATCGACACGGATCCGCACCCGGGCAAAACTGACCTGGTCGCCGTCGTGCACGTCTTCGGCGGCGAAGGCCGCCTCGATGGCCGAGCCGTAGCTCAAGTCGATACCGCGGGCGGCATCGACGAGCGCCGCGTCAGCGGTGAACCAGAAGGTCTCGTCGGGGTAGTTGGTGGGGAAACTGATCGGCAGGGTGTCGTCGAACACCCCGGGTGCCGGGTTGAGGACGCACATGTACGAAGGCGCGCCGGGGGCACCGGCGACCCGCGAACTGACGGCCTTGGACAGACACAGGTCGAGTACCCTGCCATGGGTATCCTGGTACCAGGCGGCGAAACCGCCTGTTGCCGGCGTGTAAGGGCCGGGGTCAACGTCGAACAGTGCGGCTTGGGCTGGTGCCTGGATAAGGCCGGCCAGGATCAGCAAAGCCAGTGGGTGGGGCGTTGGACGGTGCATGAGTCTTCCCTCTCGCAATCGGGCCCATGGACTTGGGTCGTCTGCTCAAAGGTTGGCAACTTCCATACCAGTTTCGGCAAAGCCTTGTACTGCCTGGCCTGTAGAGAAAAACAGGAGGCAGGGCAGGGTGAACGGCGCGGGGCCGATGACCCAGGGTTGGGGGCGATTGGGGGGAGCGCAGGGGCAATCACAGGTAACTGGTCTATAACCTTAAGAGTCATCTGCCGGGAGTTCGCGATGGATCTGCAGTCACGCCTGGACTCACCGTCCCAACCTGCCGCCAATGCTGCAGCGGGCACGGGCAAACGACCCTTCAACCTGCTGCGCTGGTATGCTTTCGTCAGCCTGGCGATCATCCTGTCGGTGGCCGTGGGCCTGGGGCTGATCTCCAGCCGCTTCGTGATCAGCCAGAGCGTCGAGCGCGATGCGCTGCTCACGGCCCAGTTCATCCAGGCCATCGCCTCGGCCGAAGTGCGTCATGTGTCCATCCCCAATGTGCGGACCATGGGCGAGTTGCTCGACCCACGCATGGACCAGAGCTTTCCCGACGTCGACCCCCAGGCCCGGCGCAGCGCCCGTGGCGAGTTCCTCGATCACATCGCCAACCTGCCGGACACGCTCCTGGCCAACATCTATGCCCCGGACCGCATGGTGATCTGGTCGAGCAATCCGGCGCTGGTGGGCAAGATGATCGAGGCCGACGAAGACCTCGAGCGTGCCTTCGAGGACAAGGTCGGTGTCTCGGCCAGTTACCACAACGTCGACCAGGCACGCAGCGAACAGAAGTTCATCACCCCACCCGAACAGCTGTTCATCGAGAACTACATCCCGCTGTTCGATGCCGATGGCGAGAACGTCACGGCCATGGTCGAGATCTACAAGGAACCCCGCGACCTGATCCTGCGCATCGAGCGCGGCCTGGTGCTGATCTGGCTGGCGGTGGCATTGGGCGCGGCGCTGATCTACGGCGGCCTGTACTGGTTGATGTACCGGGCCAACCGGCAAATGGCGGTGCAGCAGAAGCGCCTGATCAACAACGAGACCTTTGTCGCCCTGGGCGAGATGTCCTCGGCGGTGGCCCACAGTTTGCGCAACCCATTGGCCAGCATTCGCTCCAGTGCCGAGCTGGCCCAGGAAATCGAAGAGGGCCCGGCGCAGAAGAACATCGGCGACATCATCAGCCAGGTCGACCGCATGTCGCATTGGGTACGCCAGTTGCTGCAGTCATTGCGCCCACTCAACGACGAGGTCGAAGCGGTGGAGATCGAACCGGTGCTCAAGGACAGCCTGCAGGCCTTCACCCTGCAGTTGCGGCGCCAGGGCATCGAGGTGCAGGTGGGTACCCTGGCCGATGTGCGGGTGCTCAGCCAGCCGGCGCTGCTCGGGCAGATTTTCAACAGCCTGATCGCCAACGCCCTGGAGGCCATGGCCGAGGGCGGGACGCTGCGCGTGGAGCAGCTGATGAAGGGGCGCAAGACCGTGGTCCTGCGGGTGCGCGACAGCGGCAAGGGCATGACCGAGGCGCAGTTGCGCATGGCCCTCAAGCCGTTCTACACCACCAAGCAAGGCGGGCTGGGGGTTGGCCTGGTGCTGGTCAAGCGCATCATGGAGCGCTTTGGCGGATCGGTGCGCCTGAGCAGCCAGGAAGGTGAGGGCACCACCGTGCAACTGAACTTTCGTGTGGCGCGCTTGCCGGCTGCCCAGTGAATTCCCCACCGTTTTTGACCCGACTCTGGGGGGATAAGCCCCACTGTCTTCGCTCCCCCGTGCAGCGAAATCCAGGCTAATACATTGATTAATAACAGATACACATTTTGAAACACTTTTGGCCAGTTAGTTGCAAATCGATATCACCCGTCAGTAAAACCTGGGTGAGACATCATGGCCAAGCGAGTGCACTACCCCCATTGCCTGAGCGCAGCTCTGGCATTACTGCTGGCGGCCGAAGCGCCTGCCAGCCCCGTTGACGACGTTGGCCAGCCGGACCCGGGAGATCCGTCGACCTACGCTGATCTACCGGCGGATCCGAACGCGGCGCTGCAGAATCTGTTGCTGCTGCCAGAAGCCAACATCGGCGCATACGATACCGCCGAGGGCGAGGGTGATCGCAACACCCCGCGCCAGGAGAACGAGCGTCCGCCTGCCTTGCAGACGTCGTTCAACTACCCCACCAATGGCGCACCGAGCCCCTTGTTCGGCGCCTTGCCGTTCACCCAGCAGTTGCTGCTGTTCGAAGAATTCGGGCCGACCCGCCTGGACCCGAACACGCCGGCATGGCAGTTGATGTTTCCGGCACCGAGCACCGGCCCGGCACCGCAGCAGGACCCGGTCAGCGTCGCCCGTAGCGCCCCCAACGGCCAGTTGCTCGATGCCTTTCTCAAGCAGCCGGGCCTGACGCCGTTCCCCAGCCAGTTCTCCAATACGGTCGACCGCAACCCCTGGCAGGCGCAGATCCAGCAGTTCCTCAACCGCTACGTCTATGCACCCGCCGAAGGCCGTCCGCCAGGAAAGGGCTGGTCGCATCAGCGCTGGAACGAGTTCTACCCGCAGGCGGCGTACAAGACCGCCCAGGCCGGTGCGCGGATCAATGGCGGCCTGCGTGACGCCGACCAGATGCACCACTACAGCGTCGGCGAGTTCGGCCCCGGCGGGCTGTATTACAACACCGCAGGGCAGGCCTATACCCAGGGCACGACCAAGGGGGTCGATACCCGTTTCCACCCCAACATGCCGCTGCAGAACCACAAGGCGCTGTGGACCTTCGATGGCACCTTGCCGGCCAAGCTGCTGATGGTGCGCTACGGCCAGCCGCTGTTGATGCGCCATTACAACGCCCTGCCGATCGATCCTGCGGCCAACCAGGGGTTTGGCCTGCACACCATCAGCACCCACGAGCACAACGGTCACTCGCCGGCCGAAAGCGACGGCTATGCCAACGCCTTCTTCTTTCCGGGGCAGTACTACGACTACCGCTGGCCGCTGCAACTGGCCGGCTACGACAGCATCAACACCCGCGCCGAAGACCCGCGTGCCGCCTTTCCCTGCACGCCGGGCGAAACCCTGTGGGTCAACGATGCCAACCCCGGGCTGAAAACCTGCGACAACGGCAGCATCCGCATCCGTGGCGACTGGCGCGAGACCATGAGCACCCACTGGTTCCACGACCATATGCTCGATTTCACCGCGCAGAACGTCTACAAGGGCAACGCGGCGATGATGAACTACTACAGCGCCCTGGACCGCGGCAACGAGGCCTTCCAGGATGGAGTGAACCTGCGCTTTCCCAGCGGTTCGGCGCTGTCGTGGGGCAACCGCGACTATGACGTCAACCTGCTGATCGCCGACAAGGCCTGGGGGGCCAACGGCCAGCTGTGGTTCAACCCGTTCAACACCGACGGCTTCCTCGGCGACCAGGTGCTGGTCAACTGGCAGTACAAGCCGTTCCTCGACGTGCGCGCCCGCAGCTATCGCCTGCGCATCCTCAATGGCTCGGTGTCGCGCTTCTTCAAGCTGGCCATGGTCCGCGAGATCAAGGGCAGTGGCGGCGAATTCCCGGGGCCCAAGGGCTCGGGACTGTCGTATGCGCGGGTGCCGTTCCACATGATCGCCAACGACGGCAACATCATGGAGCATTCGGTGCCGTTCGACGGCAGCATGGATCTCGATGGCGACGGCGACCGCAAGGATCACAACGCCATCCTGCCTACCCAGGGCATCGCCGAACGCTACGACATCATCGTCAACTTCGCGAAGAACGGCATCAAACCCGGGGACAAGCTGTTCCTGGTCAATCTCAAGGCCCACGAAACCGGCAAGGGCCCGAAAGAAGACATCGAGCTGGCCGATGTGCTGTCCGAGAAGTACCTGGCGGTGCTCAAGCAGACCAGCAAGGGCCCGCAGTGGGACCGGGGCGATCCGGCGGTGGGCAAGGTGCTGCAGTTCAACGTCAAGGCCTACAGCGGCCAGGACCTGGCCATGGACCCGGCGGACTACGAGCCGGCCAAGCCGGGCAAGGCCGAAGGCAAGGTGATGATCCCGCTCAAGCTGCACCGTGACAATCCGGCTGACCAGGCTCTGCTGGCCAACGCCCGGCACCGCACCTTCATCTTCGGCCGCTCCGACGGCACCGACCAGGCGCCCTGGACGGTCAAGACCGATGGCAGCCTGGGCTTCACCATGGACCCGCGGCGCCTGAGTGCCGCGACACAGTTGGCAAGCGGGCCGACCGATGCCGGCACCAGCGGCATCGGCACCCTGGAAATCTGGAAGATCCAGAACGGCGGCAATGGCTGGAGCCATCCGGTGCATGTGCACTTCGAGGAGGGCATCATCCTCAGCCGTGGTGGCAAGGCACCGCCGGAGTGGGAGAAGTGGGCACGCAAGGATGTGTACCGAATCGGCACCGAGGACGATGGCCTGGACAACGTCGAAGTGGCGATCAACTTCCGCGAATTTGCCGGGACCTACATGGAGCACTGCCACAACACCCAGCACGAGGACAACTCGATGCTGCTGCGCTGGGACCTGGAGCATCCCGGCCAGTTGCAACTGATGCCCACGCCGTTGCCCAGCTGGGACGGGGTCCAGTACGTCAACTCCGCAGCACTGCCCACCTTCCGCTCGGGCGATGGCAAGGGGCCGCAAGTCAAGGTCGGCAACTAGCCGAAGGAGAGGATCATGGAGCGGTTTTCGCTGTGGATGGCTGCGCTGTTGCTGTGTTGGGCGCTGCAAGGGGTGGCCGAGGAGGCCACCCCCTGGGGGGCGGACTTTTTCCCCAACACCGAGCTGATCGACCAGGATGGCCGTTCGGTGCGCTTCTTCGATGACCTGATCAAGGACAAGGTGGTGGTGATCAACTTCATCTTCACCGGCTGTGGCGATTCCTGCCCGCTGGAGACGGCGCGCTTGCGCCAGGTCCAGCAACTGCTCGGCGAGCGGGTGGGGCAGGATGTGTTCTTCTACTCGATCAGCATCGATCCGCTCAGCGATACCCCCGAGGTCCTCAAGGCCTATGCGGCAAAGTTCAAGGTGGGCCCGGGCTGGCGTTTTCTCACCGGCGACAAGGCGCAGATCGACGCCTTGCGCCGGCGTCTGGGGCTGTTCATCGAGGGCGTCGACAACGGTCGCAGCCGCGACCACAACCTCAGCCTGATCGTCGGCAACCAGGCCACCGGGCGCTGGATGAAGGCTTCACCCTTCGAAAACCCGTGGATACTGGCCGACCAGCTGGCCAACAGCCTGCACAACTGGAAGCAGCCCAGCACCGAGCAGAGCTATGCCCAGGCACCGGAGATCCGTCCGCCGAGCAATGGCGAGGAGTTGTTCCGTACCCGCTGCGCGGCCTGCCACAGCCTGGGGCCGGAGGATGGCCAGGGCCTCGGCATGCGCGCCGTGGGGCCAGACCTGCTGGGCGTCACCGGGCGCCGTCAGCGGGCCTGGCTGAGCCGCTGGATCCGCGAGCCGGACCGGATGCTGGCCGAACGTGACGCCCAGGCGCTGGCGCTGTTCCAGCAGTACGACCGGATCGCCATGCCGAACCTGCGCTTGAGCGAGGAAAATGTCGACGCCCTGCTGGAGTTCCTTGAGCAGGAAAGTGTCCGCCAGGGCGCGTTGGAACAGGCGAAAGCCACGCCTGACGGGGCTCGCGAAACACAGTAGAGGCAAAATACTATCACTCTGTGGTTGACCATTAATATTCATGTACGACGATGGATCCAGGCTGGGCTATAAATTCAAAGAAAACAGCTCGCAAGGAAAATCGATGCAGGAGCTGAACCCGAAGTTGGCCGATGAGGGCAGCAGTACCCAGGCAGCACCGGACCGCACCTTGCGCGAATTCAACTTGTTGCGCTGGTTCTCCCTGGTCAGCCTGTTGTTCATTGCCTCGGTGGCGGTGGGGCTGGGCTATGTCTCGACGCAGTTCGTGGTCAACGACAGCGTCGAGCGCGATGCCATGCTCACCGCCCAGTTCATCCAGGCCATGGCCAAGGCCGAGGTGCGCCATTCGCGCATCCCGCCGGGCACCACCATGGCCGAGCTGCTCGACCCGCGCCAGGACCACGAGCACCCTTACGTCAGCGCAGACCTGGCGGCCTCCACCCGCATCGAATTCCTCGATCATGTCGAACACCTGCCCGACACCCTGCTGAGCAATGTCTATGCCCTGGACCGGACCATCGTCTGGTCCACCAACCCGGCCCTGGTCGGGCAGAAGATCGTCGGTGACGATGACCTGGACGAGTCGTTCAATTCGCGGGTGCCGGTCTCGGCCAGTTACCACAAGGCCAACGAAGACCGCGAAGAGCAGAAATTCCAGCGCGAGCCCGAGTACCTGTTCATCGAAAACTACATCCCCATGTTCGATGACAGCGGCACCAAGGTGCTGTCGATGGTCGAGGTGTACAAGGAGCCCCGCGACCTGGTGCGGCGCATCCAGCGCGGTTACGTGCTGATCTGGACCTCGACCCTGCTCGGTGGCGCACTGGTCTACTTCGGCCTGTTCTGGATCGTGCGCCGCGCCGCCAGCATGCTGCAGACCCAGCAGACGCAACTGGTGGCCAGCGAGACCTTCGT
The DNA here is from genome assembly GCF_030272875.2 of Pseudomonas sp. BJa5. Lineage (NCBI taxonomy): Bacteria > Pseudomonadati > Pseudomonadota > Gammaproteobacteria > Pseudomonadales > Pseudomonadaceae > Pseudomonas > Pseudomonas sp. BJa5. Next base: position 82,353 of record NZ_JALRNG020000021.1, on the reverse strand, counting down.
GGCCCTGGGCGAGATGTCGTCGGCGGTGGCCCACAGCCTGCGCAACCCGCTGGCCAATATCCGCTCCAGTGCCGAGCTGGCCCAGGAGATCGCCAGTGAGCACTCGCAGAAGAATATTGGCGACATCATCAGCCAGGTCGACCGCATGTCGCGCTGGGTGCGTGAGCTGCTGGTGTCGCTGCGACCGCTCAAGGATGATGCCGAAGCGGTCGAGCTGCGGGCGGCCATCGATGACACCTGCCACGCCTTTGCCCAGCAGATCGAACGCAACAAGATAGAACTGCAGGTCAGCGCGCCGGAACAGGCGCTGGTCGTCAGCCAGCCGGTGTTGCTGACACAGATTCTCAACAGTTTGTTCTCCAACGCCCTGGAAGCGATGCCGGGCGGCGGTCGGTTGACCATTGAAGTGATCGAACTGACCAGCGAGCGCCAGTTTCAGCTGACCTTGAGTGATACTGGCAAAGGCATGAGCCAGCAGCAGGAGCGGATGGTGTTCAAACCATTCTTCACCACCAAACAGGGCGGCCTAGGGGTCGGCCTGGTGCTGGTAAAACGGATCATGGAACGTTTCGGCGGCGCCGTCAGCCTCACTAGCCGCATCGAGGAAGGAACCCGTGTATGTCTGACTTTCAAGATTGCAACGGGAGGGGACCATGGAACATAGCATCCTGGTGGTCGAGGATGACGAAATCCTCGCTGAGAATATTCAGACCTATCTGGAGCGAAAGGGCTTCGAGGTCACCGTCTGTAATAGCGCCGAGCAGGCCCTGGAGCAACTTCAGCAATGCCAGCCGGATGCGGTACTGACCGACAACTCGTTGCCGGGCATGAGCGGCCATGAGCTGATCAAGGCCCTGACGGCGCGAGCACCAGAGCTCAAGGTGATCATGATGACCGGCTACGGCAACGTCGAAGACGCCGTGCTGGCGATGAAAGAGGGCGCTTTCCACTACCTGACCAAACCGGTGGTGCTGGCCGAGCTCAAACTGATGCTGGACAAGGCCCTGGCCACCGAACGCCTGGAGCGTACGCTGACCTTCTACCAGGAGCGCGAGGCACAGAAATCCGGGTGCCAGGCATTGATTGGCGAGTCGCCGGCCATGCTCGGGCTCAAGCACACCCTCAAGCAGTTGCTCGACGCCGAGCAGCGCATGGCCAGCGGCGACCTGCCGCCGGTGCTGGTGGAAGGGGAGACCGGTACCGGCAAGGAACTGGTGGCCCGCGCCCTGCATTTTGACGGTGCGCGCAGCAAGGGGCCGTTCATCGAATTCAACTGCGCCTCGATCCCGGCCAACCTGCTCGAAGCCGAGCTGTTCGGTCATGAGAAGGGTGCTTTCACCGATGCCAAGGACCGCCGCGTGGGGCTGGTCGAGGCCGCCGATGGCGGCACCCTGTTCCTCGACGAAATCGGCGAGATGGACCTGTTGCTGCAGGCCAAGCTGCTGAAGTTGCTCGAAGACCGGACCATACGGCGCATCGGCGCGGTCAAGGAGCGCAAGGTCGACTTGCGCATCATCAGCGCCACCAATTGCAACCTGGAGCAGATGGTGCAACAGGGCAAGTTCCGCCGCGATCTGTTCTTCCGCCTGCGCATCATCTCGATCAAGGTGCCCAGGCTCTATGCCCGCGGCGAGGACATCCTGCTGCTGGCCCGGCACTTCCTGGCCTTGCATGGCAAGCGTTACGGCAAGTCGCACCTGTATTTCAGTCCCGAGGCTGAAGAGCTGATGCTCAACTACAGCTGGCCGGGGAACGTCCGTGAGCTGCGCAACATGCTGGAGCAGACCGTGTTGCTTGCCTCCAGCGAGGAAATTTCCCCGCACCAGCTCAATGTCTGCATGAGCCTGGTGGACGAACCTTTCGAGGTGCCGGTTGCGGTACCGCACGAAAGCCACGTCAATGGCGAGGGCATGGCGACCACCAGCTTGCCGGAAGTGGAGCGAGACATGGTGCGCAAGATGCTTGACCGTACCGACTGGAACGTCACCAAATCGGCGCGGTTGCTCGGCTTGAGCCGCGACATGCTGCGCTACCGAATTGAAAAACTGGGCCTGACCCGGCCAGACAAGCGGCAGTGGTAGGAGCGGGCTTGTCCCGCGATTGCAATGTGACTGACACACTGCAATCGCGGGGCAAGCCCGCTCCTACGGGTGTGTGCAATTGAACCCCTGGGGCAACTGACTTGATCGCCTGGCGGCAGCTCCCACAGGTGGGTGTGGTGGAATCTGTGGGAGCTGGCGAAGCCTGCGATCGACTGCGCAGCAGTCGCAATCCAGTCGCCTCGGTGAGTCAGGTGTTCGGCGGTGGCAGGTTTTTGCGGCCGCTTCGCGCCCGATCGCAGCCTGGCGGCAGCTCCCACAGGTGGGTGTGGTGGAACCTGTGGGAGCTGGCGAAGCCTGCGATCGACTGCGCAGCAGTCGCAATCCAGTCGCCTCGGTGAGTCAGGTGTTCGGCGGTGGCAGGTTTTGCGGCCGCTTCGCGCCCGATCGCAGCCTGGCGGCAGCTCCCACAGGTGGGTGTGGTTGAACCTGTGGGAGCCTGCAGTCGCAAAGGTGGCAGCGGTTATTCGCGCCCGCGCATGAAGAAGCCGGCGACGTACTTGCGGAAGGTGTCCAGGCTCTTGAAGTCGGCATAGCGCTTGAACGTCTCGCCCTCGGGCTCCGGCCCCAGCGGCTGGTCGGTAAGCGACACCGACAGCACCCGGTCCTGGTCGGCGCTGAGCACCAGTGCGCCCATGCCCTGGCCACCGATCACCGGCCGGCGCATGATCACCCGCACGCCCTTGCCGGCCATCCAGTCGATCAGCGAGATCAGCATCTTCAACGGCTCGCGCTCTTCGTCGCGGTACACCGGAAACAACTGCCCACGGGACAGCACCGGCACGCTGGCGACGTGGATCAGCTCGTAGTAGTGGCTGCCGGCACTGGTCGGCGAGTAGATCGTCAGGGCCAGCAGCGGCCCCGGGGTCTTGCTGCCGCCCCACAGCAAGTGGTGGCCCTGGAAGTCGAAACCGTCCTCGCTGCGCTCGTTGAACAGCTTGCGCGCCTTGATCTGGCTGACGCAGTCGAGCAGCAGACCGTAGCGGCGATGGTTGCCAAAGGCGCTGGAGTCACGCAGCCGGGCCTTGAGCATCATCATGTGCTTCATGTCCAGGCGGGTTTCCAGGTAGTTGCTGGCCGGCACCCGCTCGATCAGCGGGTAACGGCTGGCGACGTTGCGCAGTTCGGCGAACTGCCCGGTCAGGTCCTTTTTCAGGTGCGTGGCGTAGACGTTCAGGCCGCCGGCTTCGATCAGGGTCAGCAGCAATGACAGCAGGCGCTGCTGTTCATGCCGCTCGCCAGCAGCACTGCCTGCTTCGCCTTCGGCGCCAGGGCGGCGGAAGTCGCCGATCAGGCGCAACGGCATGTCCGGCGGCAACCAGGCTGCCGGCAGTACGTCGGCGTCCTCCTGACGGCCCGGGTCGCGCTCGTCCTTGATGAAGTCGCAGTCCGGAGCATGTTCGGCAGTGCCCGGGTTGTTCTTCAGGAACAGGGTACCGGTGTTGCCATTGAGGTTGACGTTGAGGATCGGCATCGCCCGCGGCTGGCAATCGCACGCCAGCCAGTGCCCGGCGGCCCGGACCCTGAGCAGCAGCTGGTTGGCCTGCAAAAGGCGGGGGCCTTCCAGGCTGCCCTGGGCAAAGCCGTGCAGCAGCTCGTCTTCGGCGGGGGTGAGGGTACGTACCAGCGCTGCGTTCTTTTCGATGATTCGCATGAGTGTCCTTAGGGGCGAGCGGCAAGCGGCAAGCTTCAAGCTGCAAGCCATAGAGCGCTTGCTTGCAGCTTGCAGCTTAGCGCTTGTGGCTAGCCTGCGAACAGCTTGGCGGCGCGGGCGCGGATTTCTTCCACGGTCAGGTCTTCCTTGTGGGTGGAGACGAACCACAGGTTGCCGAACGGGTCCTTCAGGGTGCCGCTGCGGTCGCCGTAGAACTGGTCCTTCACCTCACTGATCTGGGTGGCACCGGCCTTGATGGCCTGGGCGTAGCGCGCATCGACATCCTCGACATACAGGTGCAGGCCGATGGCGGCGCCGCCCAGCGACTGGCTGCTGACCAGCCCGCCGGCCTGGTCGCACGGGTCGGCCAGCATCAGCGAGGAATCACCGATCTTCAGCTCCGCATGGCCCACGCGCCCGTCGGGGCCGTCGAGGCGGAACATCTCGACCGCGCCGAAAGCGGCCTTGTAGAAGTCGATGGCTTTGGCGGCATCCTTGATGCCGAGGTAGGGGGTGATGCTGTGTTGTCCTTCGGGGATAGGTTTGACGGCCATTTTATGAATCCTCCTTAGCGCGCCGCGAGTGAATGGCGCGAAACTGTATGTTTGTACAGTTTTGGCAATTCGGCAAATCAAAAATTCACGGCGCTGGACGGACGGCAGTCAGAAGATGTAATCGGTTGTAAGGAAGCTCGAATCGCGATTACGGATGATGTCGCTGATCAGCTGCTTGTTGCTGTCCTGGAACTTGGTCGCCACCAGGGTGCGGATCGAGAACACGCGCAAGGCATCGTGTACCGACAGGGTGCCTTCGGCGGAGTTCTTGCGCCCGTTGAAGGGGTAGGTGTCCGGGCCGCGCTGGCACTGGGCGTTGAGGTTGATGCGCCCGACCTGGTTGGCGAAGGTGTCGACCAGGCGTCCGACCTCGGCCGGGTTGGTGCCGAAGATGCTCAGTTGCTGGCCGAAGTCCGAATCCAGCACATAGTCGATGACAGTTTGCAGGTCGCGGTAGGGCACCACCGGCACCACCGGGCCGAACTGTTCTTCCTGGTAGACGCGCATCTGCGCATTCACCGGGTACAGCAGGGCCGGGTAGAAAAACGAGCCACGGCTCTGGCCGCCGCCTTCGTTGATGACCCTGGCGCCCTTGGCCACGGCATCGGCCACCAGGCCGCCCAGGTAGTCGATCTTGCCCGCTTCGGGCAGCGGCGTCAGGGCCACGCCCGGCTCCCAGGGCATGCCCGGCTTGAGCGCGGCCAGCTTGCGCTGGAATTTATCGAGGAAGCTTGCGACCACATCCTCGTGGACGAAGAGGATCTTCAGCGCCGTGCAGCGCTGGCCGTTGAACGACAGGGCGCCGGTGACCGATTCGTTGACCGCGTTTTCCAGGTCGACCTCGGGCAGCACGATCCCCGGGTTCTTGGCATCCAGGCCCAGCGCCGCACGCAGGCGGTGCGGGCGCGGGTGGAGTTTTTTCAGGTCGCTGGCGGCCTTGTTGGTGCCGATGAAGGCGAACACATCGACCTTGCCGCTGGCCATCAGGGCGCTGACCGTTTCGCGCCCGCGCCCGTAGATGACGTTGATCACCCCGGCCGGAAAGCTGTCGCGGAAGGCTTCGAGCAACGGGCGAATCAGCAGCACGCCGAACTTGGCCGGCTTGAACACCACGGTGTTGCCCATGATCAGCGCCGGGATCAGGGTGGTGAAAGTCTCGTTCAGCGGGTAGTTGTAGGGGCCCATGCACAGCGCCACGCCCAATGGTGCGCGGCGGATCTGGCCAAGAGTGTCCTGCTCCAGCTCGAAGCGGCTGGAGCGCCGGTCCAGTTCCTTGAGGGCATTGATGGTGTCGACGATGTAGTCGCAGGTGCGGTCGAACTCTTTCTCCGAGTCCTTGAGGTTCTTGCCGATTTCCCACATCAGCAGCTTGACCACCGCCTCACGCTGCTCGCGCATCTTGCCCAGGAAGGTTTCCACATGCTGGATGCGCTCGGCCACGCGCATCGTCGGCCAGGCGCCGCGGCCCTTGTCGTAGGCGTGCACGGCGGCGTCCAGGGCGGTGAGGGCGGTGTCGGCATCGAGCAGCGGGGCGCTACCGAGGATCACCTGGCGTTCCTCTCCGTCCTCCTTGAGCCAGACCGGGCTGCGTACCGTGGCCAGTGGCCCGTCCCAGCGTTGCAACTGGCCATCGACCAGGTACTCGCGTTGCACCAGCGGCTCGCCCAGGCGATAGGCTTCAGGGATCTCGTTGGCGGTGGGAAACAGCGAATCGAGCAGACGGTCCATGGGCGCAGCACCTCTTTTTCTGTGATGGGTGAAACGTTTCAGTCGGAGCATAACGCCAGCCCGGCAAAAAAAGCCAGCCTCGCTCAACATTGCGCGCGCAACGCCGATAAAGCGTTAACTGGATGCGAACAACGGACCCATGAACACAAGAATCCTCGCACTTGATGACAGCCTGATTCTGCCGGACACCTTGCGCACCACCCTCAACCGCCTGCTGCCGATCGGCTTTGCGCTGATCGGCATCGGCCTGTCGGTGGCGCTCGGCCGCCTGGATGTGCAACGCCAGGAAAGCGAACTGGTCGCCAATGCCGGCGCGCGGCTGTCCGGGGTGCGTGCCGCCCTGGAGGCCCAGTTGCGCTCGGCCTTCGGCGAAACCGAGGGGATCGCCCAGTTGCTCAGCGCCGACGGCGATATCAGCCCCGAGCACTTTCATGACATGGCCCGCCAGGCCATCGCCTCGGTCCCGCATATTCGCCATATTTCCCTGGCCCCGGGGGATGTGATCGCCGATGTCTATCCGCTCAAGGGTAACCAGGGCGTGATCGGCGTCGACTACCGCCACCTGCCCGACCAGTACCCCATGGTCCAGCGTGCCCGCGAACACTTCAGTCCGGTGCTGGCAGGCCCCGTGCAGCTGTACCAGGGCGGGCGCGGGCTGATCTACCGGCGGCCGGTGTTCCTCAAGGGCCACAAGGGCGTGAAGCTGTACTGGGGCAATGTCTCCATCGTCGCCGACATCGACCGCCTGCTCAGCGCCGCCGGCCTGGACCTGGACCCGGGTTTCGAACTGGCCCTGCGTGGCAGCAACGGCCAGGGCTCGGCCGGCGGAATGATCTGGGGCGATCCCAAGGTTTTCGATGAACACGCAGTGACGGTCAATGTCGATGTGCCGGGCGGCCTCTGGCAACTGGCGGCAAGCCCCCTGGGCGGCTGGCCGTCGATGAGCCTGTTCGCATCCCCCTTGTTTCTGTTCGCCCTGACCTGCACCGGCCTGTTCAGCGTATTCGTCGCCCAGCTCAACCGCAGCAACCACCTGATCAAATTACGCAATCGCGAACTCAAGCAATCCCAGGCCCAGCTCGAACGCCTGGCCCATTACGATGCGATTACCGGCTTGCCCAACCGCCTGCGCTTCAACCAGTACCTGCTCGAAGCGATCGAGCGGGAGCCGCGCCTGGCCGTGCTGATGCTGGATATCGACGGCTTCAAGCAGGTCAACGACAGCCTCGGCCACCCCATGGGCGACCTGTTGCTGCAACAGGCCACGGCACGCTTCATGCAGATTATCGAGAAGCGCGATTGCGTCTGCCGCCTGGGCGGCGACGAGTTTGCTTTTTTGCTGGCAGGCAGCGAGTCGGACTGCCTGGAGCAGGTCCAGGCCCTGCTGGCGACCCTGCAGCAACCCTTCGACCTCAAGGGCAGTGCCGCCCTGGTCACCGGCAGCATCGGCCTGGCCTGGTACCCGGAGCATGGCCAGGGCACCGACCGGCTGCTGCGCCATGCCGACACCGCCATGTACGCGGCCAAGGAGAGCGGGCGCAACGCCTGGCGCTTGTATCACCCGGACATGACCCAGCGCCTGCAGGAACGCCTGGGCCTGGAGATGAACCTGCGCCGGGCTTTGAAGAACAACGAGTTCGAGCTCTGGTACCAGCCCAAGATCGACCTGTTCAGCGGCCGCGTCGAAGGCGCCGAGGCACTGCTGCGCTGGCGTGATCCGCAGCACGGCCTGGTGTCGCCGGCGCAGTTCATTCCCCTGGCCGAGCGTACCGGCCTGATCATCCCGCTGGGGGAAAAGGTCCTGGACCTGGCCTGCGCCCAGATCGCCGCCTGGCGCGCCGTCGATTGCCTGCCCGGCCCTGTGGCGATCAACGTCGCAGCCCTGCAGATCGAGCGCAGCGACTATGTCGCCAGCCTGTCGCGCACCCTCCAGCGCTACGACCTGCCGGCGACCTTGCTGGAAGTGGAAATCACCGAAAGCCTGCTGATGGAAAGCCAACAGCTGGCCTGCGAGGTACTGGCGCAGTTGCAGCAACTGGGCGTGGCCACCGCGGTGGACGACTTCGGCACCGGTTACTCTTCGCTGGCTTACCTGAAGATGCTGCCGATCGATCACCTGAAGATCGATCGGGCGTTCATCAAGGACCTGCCGGGCGACGACGACGGCGTGGCGATCATCCGCGCCATCATCGACCTGGGCCATGCCCTGGGTTTTCGCATCACCGCCGAAGGGATCGAGACCCGCGAGCAGTATGAATTCTTGCGTATCGCCGGTTGCGACCAGGGCCAGGGTTACGTGATCGGCCGGCCGATGCCGGCCGATCAGTTCGAGCGCTGGCTGGAGAGTGAAGCACGCAGTGGTGTGCTCGCTACCCGATGACGGTGATCTGCAGCGTAAGCAACTCGCGGGCCGGGCGGGTCAAGGCTACGGCCCGGAACAGCATGTCGCTGTCCAGGCGTTCAAGCTGGTGCCAGAGTTGTTCACGGCCAAAGTCGGGCCGGTGAAGGAACGGCTCGGCCTGCAACAAGTCGCGCAGGTCGCGCCGGTACTGCAGTGGCAAGCGCTGCCAGATCTGCCAGTGCTCGGCGGTGGTCTCCAGCAGCAGCTCCTCGTAGTCGAAGTCGGGCACCAGCAGGTCGATCTGATACTGGTCGTAATAGGCGTCGACCTGTTCGTACACCCGGGGGGCCAGGGCATCGCTTTCCAGATCCAGCACTTTGGCGGCCTCGGCAGACAACTGCAGGTCGTCCGGCAGGTGGGTGAACTGGTTGTTCGACAGGTTCAGCCAGTAGGGGGCTTCGATCTCCCGCAAGGCCTCGGGCAATTGCGTCAGGCAACAACCGGAAAGGTCCAGGCTTTGTAACCGGCGCAGCGCGGCCAGGTTCGGGGCCTCGATCAGCGGGTTGTCGGACAGGTCGAGGATCTCCAGGTTCAGGTAGCCATCGAGCCGCGTTTGCTGCTGCGCGTTCCAGGTGATGCGATTGCGTTCAAGGTCCAGGGCCAGCAGGCGCTCAGGTGCCGGCACCTCGGGCACCTGGTCGAAGCGACAGGCAATCAGGGTCAGGCGTCGCAGCGCCGGCAAGCGCGGCAACCAGTGCTGCGGCAGCCGGGTGATGCCCGGGTTGCCGGTCAGCTCCAGTTCCTGCACATGCTCGAAACCGGGTGGCAATTGAAGCTCGGCAAGGTCGGCATCGCTCAACTCAAGACTGGTCAGATCGAGGGCATGGATCACCTGGTTATTCTCCACGTTGCGCAGGCTCGTGTGCTGCCAACTGTCCTGGATGGCCCTGGCCGCCTTCTGCCGTGGCGGGTGGCCGCCGTGCCATTGTTCCAGTGAGGTGCGCAGGCTCTGGTACTGGTCCTCAAGCTCACGCAACCGGGTGGCAGCGTCGAGCCAGTGCTGACGCCAGTCATTGAAGTCGAACAGCATCTGCTCGTCCGAATGCATCGGGAACAGACGACGATAGCGTGCCGCCAGCGGATGCTGCGAAACGTTCTGGGGCGGGTAGCCATGCAGCGGGTCGACACCGCCACGCAAGCGCCCCTGTGCAGGCCACTCGAACGCCTGGTGGGACCACAGCCAGCGGGCCACCTGATGGCGCTGGGCCGTCGCCAGGGTTTGCACCTGCTGCTCAAGTGCCCGGGCGTCGCCCAGTGCCAGGCGTCGGGCCTGGGGCAGGGCATCGAACAGCGCCTGGTACAGGCCACCGGCCTGGGCCTGCCCTGCATGGCGATAGCCTTCGGCCGACTTGACCAGCACCTGCTGCTGCAGGGCCTTGAGGCTGCCGATCCGGGCCAGCAGCGGCCCCTCGGCACTGCCAGCGCGCAGTTCGATGCGCAGTTGCGCAGGCCAGTCCTGGAGTTGCTCGACCGCCTTGAAGATCAGGCGCTCACTGTCCTGGTTGAGCAATGCCGGCAGGTACAGCCCTTCGAAGGCGCGTACTAGGGGCAGGGCGTCATTGACCTGCTGGGCTTGTTGATCGTGCAACAGGCGCCGGGCCAGAGGACGGCTCAGGCGTGGGTAGCGAGCCTGTAGCTCGACGACACGCGCGTCGCTGTCGCCGGGCGGGTCATACACCGCTTCGAAATCCGCTATCGAGCGGCCCTGGGCCTTGAGCGTGCGCAAGGCCTGCAGGCGCTCCAGCGTGTCGGCCAGCAGCGGGGGCGGGGCGCTGTTGTCCACCTGCATGCGCCGCAACTGGTCGGCAGAAGTGCCGCTGATCAGCCGCGCCTGCTCCAGCTCGGCGTCTGCAAGCCCCTCGCACAGCGGGCCGATGCGCCGCAGCAGGCGTGTGGTGGTCCAGGTCAGGGGCTGCTCGTGCTCAAGGCGCCAACTGCCCTGGCCGTTGTGTTCGAGCACGGGTTCGTAGGCGTTGGGGGTGTAGGGATGGACCAGGCGCCACTGCTGCAGCTGCGGATCGAAACGCTGCTCATGCACGGCTCCGTCGAGCTTGATGAAGTACCTGTCGCCCGTCACATACTGCCCCAGCGCGTTGGTCGACAGCCCCGGCGGCAAGGGCTGCGTAGACCTGTAGGGGGCCGGGTCGGGCTTCCACAGACGCTCACGGCTATCGGCCCGCCGAACCTTGACCAGCCCCTCCATCAACGGGCTGTTGAACAGCCTGGGCGTCACCGTGCCGGCCACGGCAAATCCACCGATCAGCGCTGCATTCAGGGCCACCGACTCCAGGTGGGCGAAGGCGGTATCGACATCGCCCTGCTGCCAGGATTCTATGCCTTCGAAGACTTCGCCCGCCAGTTGCAGGGCGGTGACACCCATCATCACCGCGCCCAGGCCCGGGATAAAAAACGCCGCGGCATTGAGAAAGGCCAGCGCGCCATTTGCCCATAGGCTGCGAATGGCCTGCAGATGCCGGGCGTCGGCCTCGGCCGTGGGCACCGCCAGTTGCCGGGCTTCGTCCCGTACCCGTTGCCCATGCTGCTGCCACAGCCAGGCGAACACATCACCCTCGATCGGCTGCTCGCCCAGGTGCAGCTCGGCATCCAGCGGCAGGACCCAGTCGCTGTCGGCATCGGCGTCGAGCAATGACAGGTGGTAACGCAACAGGCTCAGCACATGGGCCTGCTGGTCGCGGGGGACGAAACCGAGGAAGTAGCGGCGAAAGTCGGCCAGGCAGAGGCGCTGTTTCAACTGCCCGGCAAGGTCCTGCAAGTTGGCATGGGCGGTCAGGGGCAGGCGGTTGTCGCCCGGCAGCCAGGCCGTGATCGTCTGGTCGGGGTGGTCGAGCAACAGCATGTCGTGCAGGGGGATGCCGAACAGGGTCGGCTGGCGCACCTGCAGCCTCGGTGTGATGCCATCGACCAGTAGCAGCAGTTGTTCTTGTTGCGACGCGCTGATCCGCGAGGCCCCGCGTGCCACCTGCATATCGACCCGCAGGCGCGCCCGCGTCGCGTCGATCCAGAGGCGGCCGGTGGCGTCGGTGAAGTAGCGGTCCAGGTGGGCTTGATAGGCCTGGCCCAGGTCCAGTTCGCGGCACAGCGTGGCGAAGTCCTGGGGTCGCAAGGCTGCAGCCCGGGTGGGGTCGGGTGTGTCCAGCGGTGCGAGTGCGGGCTGGATGAAGCTGGGGCGTTCGAATGGCTGGTCGAGAGGGAAGTTGTGCAGGGCGGCCTGTAACAGGCTGATCGGTTTGCGTTGTACCTGGCGGGGTGGTTGGCGGCGGGCCGAGATCGACACGTATTCGACGAGTTGGGCGCGGCGTACGTCCAAGGTGAGGTTGTGGGTGTGTTGCAGGTGTGATTGCAGCAGCGGTTCGGCGAAATCGAGGGGGCTTTTGAGACCGTGAAGCGCGTTTGCCAGGGTGTGGTTGGCGGTTTGCCACTGGGTTTGGCTGGTGAGTGGGGGTGTGCCTGTTGGGGATTGGGTCAGGCGTTCTGAGGGGATTCGTAGGGGTTGGCGAAGGCGTTGCCAGTCGGAGGAGGAGAGGTGGTGGGTCCAGGTGGGGAGTTTTTGTTCGAGGAAGGATTGGTGTGGGTTGGGGAGGCTGAGGGTATGCATGAGGATATTCCTGTTTTGGGGAGCCAACAGGAGAAACCCGGATGATTGGAGCTTGGTAGTACATAGGTAAGGAGCGGCAGTAAATCGAGTCAGTGGGTGTAATAAGCGGAGGGCAGCGGTTTTTCGTTACAAAAACGGAAGCTCTATAAGTTTCAAGGTAGAACGGTATTTCATGGAAATGGTGCGCTGGATACCTGGGTGGTGCAGCTACGGCCAAGGGCTAAGCGTCGGGCTGGCGCGGTGGGCGCCTCGGCCCGGCGGGGCTCCAGGCTTACCTGCCACCCCATTTGTTTGAAAGCGCCGGCGCCGCTTGGCGACTGCATTGCCCTGCCCGGGGGGCTTGAAACTCGACAAACCTGCAAATGGCGAACCCGGCAGGGCTCGACGACCACCAGAACAAGCGTTGTCTCTAGTCGATAACAGTCGATAACAGTCGATTAGCAACTGACATTTTTGTCAGTTGCTCGGCTGAATGACCAGGCATCTAATCAAGCCTCCGCCTGTCCTCTGCTGGAGATTTGTCATGACTCAGCAACTTTGGTCCGATGCGACAATGCAGTACGCCAACAACGGTTTCAACCGTGAGTACTCCGCGAGCACCCTGAGCCCGTGGGTAAGTGACTGCTCATTGAGCTTTAATTGTAAGATTGACAACGGGACTCTGACCCTGCCTGCACCGCAGAAAGTTAGCATACATGCTTACCTGATAAACTCCACAACGGGAAAAATGCTTGAGCATATTAAGTACGCACAAAAGGAAATCCACTTAAACCCCGCTTCCTGGTCTTATCATTTCTGCAACCACATCAATAGTACCGGTAAACATCTGAAGGCAGGTACTTGGAACGGAAGCAGCCTGGTAGCCCTGGAGGATACCGAAACCAACGCAGAGGTGAAGAACAACAGGCTTTGGCATTACGGGCACGAAAACCGCAGTTTCACGACCAACCCAGTCAAAGAAAACTGGGTGGAGGCACTGCGACTGGAGGGCAGCGCGCAGGTTGAACACGATAGCAAGATCTGGGTGGAAGTTCGAGACATCCGTAGCCAACGATTGTATGAGTGCATTGAACACACCTGCACGTCAGACAGCTGGCCAACAGCCCTGTGCGAACAAATCAACAGAGAAAGTAATTTCCTAAGAGCAGGGAGGTGGTCATCCCGAAGGAGCACCTGGAATGCCGAAGAAGGCTTCAAGCCACATGCCGAAGAAAACGCATTATGGGTACCGCAGGGCTCTGATCTCGCGGTCACTGTCTCTCGCTTTGTGGATGACACACAGGTCATCGAGCCTGAGCCCGATGCGCCTCTACTCGAAAAGTCCGATGATTTGAAGCTGAAAAATTCACAACATTTTCGCTTGAGCGATATATCTGATTTCAACGAGCCTATTGCTGCAGAAAACAAAAGCAAAGCTGAAATGCAGAACACCTTGCTACGTGCACAGTCAATATGGTCAACGGCCTATATTCCTTTGGTCTGGGTCGAAGCCAAATACCCAGGTAGTATTTACTTAACGGAAGACTGGGGATTAATACTTAAAAATCAAAAGGAGCACACCCTCTCTTGGCGCTCCCCCTCGAATAGCGTACTACACCCCCGGGGTGAGAACCTATTATCCATGATGTGGTTAAAAGACATTAGATTAGCAACTAGCTGCGATGCAGTCGAGCGGCTGGTATGGATGTTCGAAGTTGACGAATCATTGGCACGCCAACTCAACACCGGAAGAACAGCCTTACTACTAAAGCAAATAGCAAGATGTTTGTCAGTCGAAGGTGAGTATCTAGTCAGCGACGGCAGATTCACGGTCCCTAATAATACCAACGGCCATACCGATTTGGTCTTGTATAAACCCAGCATGCGAGTCGGGACAGCCAGTGACGGGCCATTCGTTCAGCTTTCACCCGCAAATGGACAATCCTGGCATGTTGGGATATACCGGTTCTATATTCATCTCGCCGATAGCTATACTGGTACTGAAGTCGCTGTTGCCGATGTCGGGCTTTCGACCGAAACTGAGCTTTGGAAAAAACTGGAAACTTTACGTTTCCAGGGGCACCCCCAAAAAGCACAGTACCAACCTACCAGCCACCTGTGCGAGGACTATGGGAATACAGTTGGTAGTGATTTGTTCGATACCGAAGGTGAAACGGAAACGGGCGTTAACCCGCAAACTGGCTTGTTCCATTCCCACTACCCGGTAGCGACCCTCCATGCGCTTGAAGCGGAAGAAGGCAGTCTGGACCTTACCCTGCACTATTCTGCCCTACGGGGTAATGAAGCCGGTCTGGGAGATGGTTGGGCATTTCAGTTCTCCAGTTTCGAAAACCGGGAGCGCTGTCTGAAACTATACACCGGAGAGGTGATTCGCTTCACAGATGAAGAGTGGGCGAACCTGAAAAATGGCGAGATTGTAAAACGTTCGCCCTGCTGGGTATCCAGCAATGCAGATGCCTCGGAGATGACAATACGGTTTCCTTCTGGGAAATATGAATATCTGACCCGCGTCTCTGGACAAGAATCTGCGGAGCACAACAAACAATATCTCGCCCAGCTCAAAGCCATGACAGAGAAAGTTGTGAGTAAAGAGCTGTATTCTCGAATCGACCAGACTATGGCCAAATGGGATGCTCAACGAAGCACCTGGCAACGCTTTTGTTATTCTGTCGAAAAATTCTTCAAGAACAGCAATCCGGATGACTTGAATGCCTGGGAGATCGAGTCAAAAAAGGACACGCCTCTCAGTAAGCAGCTAAAACGTGAACTGGCCATCATAAAACGCCCATTCATGTATCTCCTGCCCACGACAATTTATACACCCCAAGGTGGATCATTTCATGTTCAATGGGAGTGCGTGAACTGGCAGTATCTTCTTAAAAAAATCTCTTCGGCAAACGCCGAGCTATTCAGTGCTGACTATTCAAAAGACGCTGTAGAATTACGCCTCTGGCCAAATACCGCTTTACTCAATCTCACTGAAAACAACGAGTCAGTTCAGTCGTCAAGCACCAATCCAGACTCCGCATTCAAGCTAAGGCTTAAACTTAATAATTATTTGCTGGAGCAAATTTCGCGTTCCGACACCGGCAGCTTCATGCGATACGGATACGCTCCTGATCCGACACTTGATCATATTCTTGTGAGCGTAGAAAGCTCCAGCGGCCAGCTCGAGCGAGTGAGTTACCTGGCAGGCGCTATGTGCTTTCCTGACAATGCTCGCCCTCCACTACCCGCCGTTGCAGTGCATTCGATCTCTGAAGGAAGCAAGCTGGCGCTGGTTACTTATTACGAATACAGCAAGGAAAACTACCTGTCGCGCTCGGCCGAGCATTCAACCGAGCTTAACTCAGACTCAAACGTCCGAATAAATTATACATTTGACAAGCATAACCGCCGCATTAGTGAAATTCATGCCCACGGCGAAGGTCAGAAATCGACTCGCTGGAATTACCCTGATAAATCACATAAGAACCTTGATTACGCTCAGGTCTCCAGTATTGAAACGATTTTTGAAAGTGGTGGTGAAAAAGAGCAAACCACCCAGTATTTCGAATACAACCTAGAGGGTAAACTGAGCAAGAGCATCGCTGCCGATGGTACCATAACATGCTGGTGGTACTACCCTCGAGAAGGAGGCAATGCTTCAGCCGGGCTCGAGGGTGATCTCACAGCGCTGTATGCCCTTGGGAACGTATCATGCCCATCGACTGACGCCCTTCAAGATATTCCACTCTCCTGTATGTACGAATACCAGGTTCTCGACGGCGACGAGATTCCAAATGCACTGAAATTCTATGGCTATGAAGCCTCCAGGAGTGGACAACTGGAGGTCCGCACTTCCGTTGTAATCAACGGGATCACCCGTAATGACCAACGCCTGGCACTAGCCAAGGGCCGACGGTCTGCGCGCGTGCAAACTGTTTCGTCGGGCCTGACAACACCAATTCATACCGATGGCCAGGTCACTTGGTCAGAGTATACCCACACGGTCCTCAGCTGGAACGGCATGCAGCAATCGCAAGCTTTCACGCAACACTGGCGGGAGGATGGTCTCCATCGCTACAAGAGCGTTGTCGTAGAACATGATGGCGTTAAAGTTGAGCAGCAGGACGTCGAGGTTTACTGTCGCTTTAGCCGTCACTTGCTGGCCAAAGCGGTCGACCGTGGTGGGTACGAGATCTATCGCTGGGACAGCGAGGGACGAAAACTCCACAAGAATGAATCCTGGCCTACCTCCACCCTGCAGAAGCTCAAACTCAACGGTAGTCAATACACGCGACAGTTCGACAGTCAGGGCCGGTTGTTGCGTGAACAGGTGGACAACCGCCTGGTCTGCGATAACCACTACAGCGATAAAGGTCTGCTGTTGGCAGGATCGGAGTATGAGTATCTGCCTGGTGGCCTGTTGCGCGCCCTGCATGCCGGAACGAATATCTTCATGGGGGCGCTGTGGCAGGCAACAACGCAGAACAACGGAAGGATTGACCACGAAACCGACGCCGAGATCACCTCGACATTGCTGGGGTCCACAGTGTTGTCGGAGACTGCCCAGCATGCTACCACTCAGGCTGACGGCAGTGTGATTGTGCGTGACTCCCTCTATCTGCCTAACATTGAAGGCGCTGTCCACAACAGCCTCCGTCACTTCGATCCGCTGGGTAGGCTGGTCAAACACGAGCGGGTTGAATCCCGTCAGGTGGCGACTATTGAATATGACGAACTTGATCGGCCGGTGGTCTTTGTACAGCCCGATGGTACCCGCATTGAAAGGGTCTACTACGGGTTGTCCAATGCCGTAGAAAAACTCCTGTGGGTAACCCAGGAGGGTGACGGTCACTCAACGGTCGTCCCTTTGATTGTCCAGACCTTCGCCAACGGCAAACGCTCTCAGGAAGAGATGGGAAGTTTCCGTTTCGGCTACACCGATGGTCAGGTCACCTTGCCTGACATGACCAGCCTTTCAAGCCAGGCCTCCCCTCAGGGCAGTACCCTGACCTGGACCAAAGACGGCTCGGTGGTTGACCAGAGTATCGTGGTCGAGCAAGCAGATAACCTCCGTACCGTCAGAGCGACATCACCGGCGGGCACGAACGAGCAGACCATTGATGGGTTGAGGGTAGGTACGTTCGAACACCTGGTCGAAATGAATGACAAGAACTGGCAAGTGTCGACGAGCAGGCGTGGCCCCCGGGCTGAATTCCAGGGCAAGGTCCAGTGTTCCTCGCGAGGCCTCTGGCAAAGCAGGCAGTCGATCGCAGGCCCCTCGGCTCGGGCTTTTCGGGATGCACAGGACCGTGTGGTCTGCCTGATAGAAGGCAACCTGGTGCAACGTTTCGAATATGACGACCGTAGCCAGTTGGAGCGGCATGAGGTATTCGATGGCCAGCAGCGCATGGTGAGGGAACTGCAGTGGGACGACCTGGGGCAGGAAACCAGGCGCAGTTACAGTGTCGATGGGGCGGTTCAACTCGTACTCGAGCGGGAATACCATGCCAGTGGCCAGCTCAAGATGCGCAGGACCTTCTATGAGGGTGAGTTGCGGCTGACTGAAACCTTTGACTATGACGCTCTCACCAGCCGCCTGGCCCGATATCACTGCAGCGGCGTAGAAGATGCGCTGCCCACCGACGATTCTGGTTACCGCTTCATTCAGCAGGATTTCGTCCACGACGCACTGGGCAACCTGCGCGAATGCGCGACGACCTACTCTGACCAAAGCACGCGCATGCAAACGTATACCTACGACCAGAACCACCCCACACTCCGTATCCAGGAGTTAGCCGATGGCCAGCAGTGCCACCTCGGCTATGATGCCAACGGTCGGCTGAGTCGCGACTCCCAAGGGCGGCATCTGCAGTACAACCAACTCGGACGGTTGGTGCGGGTGACAAACGCCAAGGGCAGCTTGCTGACCCGTTACGACTATGACGCCGAAAACCGCCTGGCCGCAGTCTACGATGTAGAACAACAGCGCACATGCGAGCTGCTGTATGAACTGGATGGCGAATTGGCGGCCGAGGTATGGTTTGACGAAAACCACCAGGAACTGCACCGCACCTGCTTCTTCGGAATGGCCCAACAGACCCTCACTGCGGACCAGGTGCAAACCACCTTCGTGTTCCAGGACCCGCACAGCGGCGTGATCGGCGTCACCGGGGCCCCGCCCATCAGCTTTGGCCCCTACGGTGAACACGATGGTGCCTGCCCGACCGCGAGAGGCTATAACGGCCAATGGCGTGATCCCGTGTTGGGTGGCTATCACCTGGGTAATCGTTACTATGATCCTGTCGAGCGCTGCTTCTACCAACGCGACGGCTGGAGTCCACTGGGCGCTGGCGGCATCAACGACAGGGCCTATTGTGGAGGTGATCCGGTCAACCTGCACGACCCGAGCGGGCACATCATGCTCAGCCGCTGGGGGCAGGAGCACCAACTCAGCGAAATGAACAAGTTGATTGCAAGTTTTGACCCACCGCAGCCGCCAGTAGATGACCGCCCATGGCATGTGCGGATGATGTCCACTCTGATCTGGGGCGGCGTAGCGATCCTGGGGGCGACTGCAGCGGTACTCCTGGCCATTCCCACAGGCGGCGCCAGCCTGGTGATTGCCGGTGCGTTGTTTGCCGCAACGGTTGTGTCAGTCGGGCTGCATATCGCCAGTGAAGCCATTCGTTATACCAACCCGAAACTTTCCTCAATACTGGGCGGCATCTCCACAGCCATTGATATTGCGACAATCGTACCTTCAGTTGCCTATGCGGCGGGACGGCTGATCAGGTGGTCGGTATCGAAGATTGGCAAGCTCGCCACGCGTGTTCAGGCCGTAGTAAGTTCAAGTCGAGCTGGCAGTGCACTTGGTCAAGGCGGTGCTGCTTCCGAGCGTGCGCTACATTTTAATGATGTATACAAGCAGACAAATGTCATAAGAACGCCGAACTATAGACAACATTTGCAATGGTATCAGGAAACAGTAAACAACCCTGGTCAGCCCACTCGGCATTTCTGGGGGGCTAACACGCGCATCATTGGAAGTGATTTGGACGATCCCATTCAACAAATCGCACGCCGTGGCTCCGCTAGTGATGTTCATTTCTATACTGGAGTGCATGGGGCGCCTGAGGGTAATAACTGGTTGGACGTGTTTTCCAATAAACCGAAAAACCTGTTGAGATCGGTATTTTTTCAAAGGAAACCTATAAGTGTAATCAGGCATCCGCAGTTAGATTATCCTGATTTTTTTCGTGAAGATATGCTGAAGTTGAGCAGAAATAATCCATTTCCCAATAAAAGAGCAATCTATGTCCATGAACTTGATAGTCAAACGGCGTTGCATACGCTGAATACTAATGAGGTGTTAGAAGGACACCATATTTACGCATTTTGCCATGGGCGTAATGATGAGCGCTTTTTGCATATGTACAATAGGGCGTCTGTTACTGGGTATGATAAGTAGGTGTGGGGTTATGTTTTTGGATGGTTTGTGCTTGAGGCTTTGTAAGTGTTAGAAGCTGTACATGTCAGGTGCTCATGGATGAGCCCATTATAATTTAATGTTGATTTGATTGGGGTGGTGGTTCTGACATGGCTTCATAAATTTGGTTTTGGCGGGGTTCGGTTGGTTATTAGGCTCTGTACGAAATCCTGTGAAACTCAACCGAGGCGTGTCGAAAATCGAAATTTTGTAGAGTCTTCAGCCATCTACGGAAAGGAATCCTGTGATGGCGAAGCGTTATGGGCTCTTGGCAGAGGCGTGGGCCTTGGTCAACGGTCTACCAGCAGGTTCGGGATTGGCGAAACCGGGGAACGTTCGATCAGATGCTCAAGCGGTTGCATTTGAAGCTCAACGACCAAGGCTTGATCGATTTGCAAACCTGTATGATCGAAGTAAGCACTGCCGATGGTTGCTTACCGACAATGGCTACGACGCCGACGCGCTACGTCACTATTGCGACCGGTATCGAATGCAACCGGTCATCTCGTTGCGCTCAATGAAGTGCAGGCCCAAACCCGGTTTGCCCAAGATGTTTGAGCAACCAAAATGCAGACAGCGCAACATCGTTGAGCGCATGTTGGGCTGGCTGGAAGAGAACCGCAGAATCGTTATTCGCTTCGACAAGCTTGCGAAAAGTTATGCCGTAAGGGTCTCTCTGGCTTGCGCCATGCGGTGGCTGCGACGGCGAAAAAGCGGCGGGCGGATTCATTTTTACTTGCTTTGAAAAATGAATCCACTCTCTTGCACCCTATAAGTTGGTCAGTCGGCTAGCCGTCGCAACTCAATCCCATCCAACACCGCATCAATCAACCCCATGGCCATCTGCACCGAATGCTGCGTCGACCACACAAACCCCCGCCCGTCGGCACTGGTGTACTCCACCGCCTGGGGAATCGTCGCATTGGCGCATTTGAGGTAGAGCAGGGCATGCACCAGGGCATCTTCGGCACTGACGCCTGCGCGGACATTGAACAGCGGGGGATGATCGGGGCAACTGCTGACCGGCGTTTCGGCGGTTTCGACAAGGTGCAGGCTTGGGGGATCGGGGACGAGCTTCTTCATGGTCAACTCCTAACTTGGGGAGCCGCCACGCCTTTGTCGCCAAACAAGTTGGGTGGCAGCTGTACGCGGGTTGGCGAACCGGTAAGTTAGGAACCCGGCAGGGCCGAAGCCCTCCCGCGCACAACCGCCATAGAGGGAGTGCTGGAATGAACCAACTGCCGCCATGGTGATCGCATAACTTGTCCGGGTCGCCAAACCCGATCACCGAACATTCAGTGACCTGGCGAGCCTAGTGCGAAGGCCTTCCCCGGGCAAGCTACTGAGAGCGACAGACCGCGTAGGATAGGTCCTAGGACTCGCCACTGGCTAGCCCCGCCGCGCTACACCGGCGAAGTCAGCGGTTGCCGCTCGGTGTTCAGCACCCCGTAGCCGACCCGTGGCACGCCCTCCAGGCGCTGCTCCACCAGGGCCTTGAGCGACTCGCCCGTGCCCAGGTAGGCGTCGCCGAAATCATGCCCGCCCAGCGCGCTGGGATGGGCCACCACCTCCAGCAAGCCCGTGTCCGGCGCGAGCCCCGCGCGCAGGTCCGCCGGCGTGCACACATAGTCCGCCGTCGCGCCCGCCAAGCGCCGGATCCGGTGGTTGAGCAGGGTCTTGAACACCCGCTTCACCGGGCCGATGTTGTGCCCCAGGTTGCGCGCCAGCCTCACCGGTACGCCTACACGCGCGGCAAAGCGCGCGACGATCAGGCCGATCGGCCAGATGTTGTGCACGTGCTGGTGGGAATCGACATGGCTGGGCATCAGGCCCAGGCACAGGCAGTGCTGCCATTGGGCCAGCAGTTCCTGTTCGACGGCTTCGCGTTCGCGCCGGCTCAGGCGCAGGGTGTGTTGCTTGATGCGCAGGTCGAATTCGCCGCTGGGGGTGCAGAAGCGCGGCTCTTTGCCGATGGCTTCGCTCAAGGGCCGGCCAAAGGTCAGGTTGAAGTGCAGGCCCACCCGGCCGCGCAGCGCCGGCAGCTGGGCCAGGGTGCAGGCCGCAGCGAAGGCCGGCATGTTGGCCATGGCGGTGGCCGAGCTGATCAGCCCGGCCTGGAAGGCGTGGAGGATGACCGCGTTGGTGTGGGCGCTGAGTCCGAAGTCGTCAGCGTTGACTATGACCTGTGAGGGCATTCGGGTTCTCCGGTTCGGGAATCGGCTCGGCGGCAGGCGCCGGACGTGAATGACGCAGGCGTTGCAATTGCGGCTTGAAGCGTCGCCATAGGCGCAGGCCCAGACCCAGGGCCAGGCCATCAGGCCTCCAGCTGTAAAAACTCAGTCGCTGTTGCTCAAGCTGGGCACTCATACGCTCCTGCAACTGGTGGCTGGAATTGTTCAGGCTGACGCGCGAGGCGTCGACCCATTCCCAGCCGTCATCCAGGCCCCAGTGAATCCATTCCTCAAGCAGTACCCGGCCACTGCCCAGATCAGCATGGGCAGGCACAAAGGCCAGGTTGTAGTCATAGACCCGCCCGTGCTCGAACACCCCCAGGCGGTAGCTGATGCAGCGCCCGCCCAGCTCCAGCAGGACCATGCGCACCAGGCCCTGCTCGGCCAGTGCGGTAAAGGCCTGGTACATCCACTGGCGGCGCAGGGTGCCGGAGAAGATGCCGACATCGTCATCGCCTTTCCAGCTGACGTCCTCGACATCGGCCACGGCATCGAGCAGGGCTTTGATGGTGCTGGCGTCGGGGATCACCCGGCGCACCTGGGCGCCACAGGCGGCGATGCGCTTGCGCGCGCGGCGCAGTTTGTAGCGTGGATCGCCGCTGATTTCCTGGCGGTCTTCGGGGACGATGCGGTGCACCGGCACCCGGCAGCTCAGGCGTCGTTCGAACAGCGAGCTGCGCCGCTGCCAGGTGCTGAGCAGGGCTTGCGGCGCTGCATCGTCCGGCACTTCACTCAGTTGCAGCAGGGCGTGGGGCAGGCGCTGGCGGATGGCCCGCAGCACCTGTGCCGCCGCGCCCGCCGGCAGGTCGGCGAGCAGGGCGATGCGATCGCTCAAGGGGTAGCCCAGGTGGCGCACCACCTGGACAGTCAGCGGGCCAAAACGTTCGCTGCCACGGATCAAGGGCAGGCACAGGCACAGTTGGCCCTGGTGATGGCCGACCAGTACCTGTAGCTGCTGATCGGCCGGCAACGCCGCTTCGGCCGCCTGCAACCAGCCCAGGTGGTTGAACGGTGTGCTGCCCGGCAGGCGCTGGCGCAGCTGTTCGTAGGCCTCGGCGGGAAAGCCGTCGGCACGCAGCGAGGGGTACCATTTCAAATCCATTTGCATAGGCTCAGGCTACGGTGGCAGTGGTGGGGCGAGGGGCCGGTTTGCGCAGGGCCTCCAGGCGCGAGCCGCTGTAGCGGGTTTCGCGGTAGAACTTCCAGCGGCCGAACAGGCAGTACACATTCATGATCCGCCCCTGTTCCTTATAGCCCATGCGCAGGTGCAGCTTGAGCGCCGGGATGTTGTGGTTCTCGCACACATCCACCACGGTGTCGCAGCCCTGGTCGGCCATGGCTTTCCACAACGCCAGCTGCAGGTCGACCGACAGCTCCGAGCCCCAGTATTTGCGGATCAGCTCGCCGCCGAACTCGAAGAACTGGCCAGGTTCCACCGGGAACCAGCAGCCGTAGAAGTGGCGGTCGTGGTAGTGGCGCAGGCTGCCCCAGATAAAGGCCACCGCATCGCCTGCATCATCGAGGAACATCAGGCCGGTATGCCCCTCGGCGGCCAGTTCGCGCATGGTCTCGACCCGGTCACCGAAGTGACGGGCGAAGGCCCCGGCGTTGTTCACGGTGATGGTCTCGATCCGCAGTGGCGGGTAGGGCTTGAGGTTGTGCGGCGGTACCGGGCTGACCAGGTCACGCTCCATCCACAGCAGTTCCCAATGATAGAACAGATAACGTTTGACCCCAGCGCTGAGGGTGTTGCGTAGTCCCTTACGCTTTATGCGGTCCTGGATCTTGCTCAAAGCACTCATGGTGCTCCTCCTGTTTTCAGGTTGAGGTGCGCTGTCACGAAGCGCTCCAGGTCAGGGCGAACAGGGTTTGCCCCGGCAGTTGAAAATGCACGCGGCCGTCACGGCAATCGTAGACGGCGCTGCGCGAGGTGTTGTCCGGGCCGAACAGGTTGAGCTTGCCTTGCGGGCATTGCGCGCTGTCCAGTGCCAGGCTGACCTGCTGCAGGCGCTGGCCCTTGTTCACGCCCAGCAGGCTGCGCTGCTTGTCGCGGGCCATGGCCAGGGCGTCGACCTCGAAGGCGTCGTTGTCCAGGGCCAGCACCTGGTCCAGCCAGTGCTGCTGGATGAACTGCTGGGCCAGGCCCACCGGCTTGAGTTCGAAGCGGTCTTCACTGAGCACCCGGACCATGCCCTTGGGCCACTCCGGCTCGTCGGCGACATGGAACCAGTTGAGCATGTCGAGCAGGCCGTCCTGGGAGGCGTTGATCACCACCGAGGTCCACCACAGGGCGGCGTAGTGGGTTTCCTGGTCGTAGGGGCTCAGGCTCGAGCCGCTGGAGAGGTTGGTCTGGTCCAGCAGCAGGGCCTTGTTGGGCCGCCCCCGGGCGTCGAGGCCCACCAGCTCGGCGGCCTGGCGCACCGCGTCGCGGTAGGTGCGGGTGGCCAAGAGGTCGCGCACCATCCATTCGTGCCAGGCCAGGGCGTCGATCTGCGCGCCGTGTTCCTTGAGCAAACGCCGGGCCCAGTCCAGGCCGATGCGTTCGCGGCTGCCGGCATGGAAGGGGCCGTTGACCAGGTTGGAGCTGGCCGGCATGGCGATGCGCACCCCGGCCTCGCGGGCGCCGGGGAAGCCCTGCACGCGCTCGGCCATGGCCTGGAAGTAGCGGCTGAAGGTGGGGTAGTCGCTGTAGTTGAGGTTGGGCTCGTCGGCAAAGGCGATGTAGTGCAGGGCCTTGCTGTCCAGGCCCTTGGTGCTGGTCAGCCAGGCATCCAGGCCGTCGTGGCGGGTGCGGTCGGCGGCCAGCACCGATTCGCGACCGGTGCCGGCCAGCAGGGTGATGTCCTGGCGGATCCGGTAGCGTTGCTGGTAGAAGCGCCGGAAGGCATCCTCGTAGCCGGGCTTGCGCGCCATCAGGTCGGCAAAGCTGTAGTAACCGGCGGCCTGTGGCGCCAGGGCATCGAGCACCCCGTAGCTGGAAGCCGGCGGCAGCACATAGGGCAGGTTGACGCCCAGGTCAGGCGTGCGGCCCAGCTGTTTAGTGCCCAGGCGCAGCGCCACCTTGCCGTCGGCACTGGGCAAGTCGCCCAGTTGCTCGGCCTGCTGGGCGAACAGGTTGGCGCTGCCGTCGAGCCAGAACGCCACCTTGCCACGGCCTTCCAGCTTCAGGCGGAAGGTCTGGTCGCTGCTCGATACCGGCAACGGCAGGCGGTCGAACTGCCAATAGGCGCGGTAGGGCCGCAGGCCAAGGTTCAACTGCTGGCCATCGCCCAGGCGCCGTACCTGCAGGCCGTGCACGCCGCCATGGTACTTGCCGGCCAGTGTCGCCTGCTGGCCGGCAGGTACGCGAAAGTACAACTCGACTCCCGGGCCGACTTCGGCGCTGAAATGCACCTTGGCCGGGGCGAACAGGGCACGGGTGCTGTCAGCGTGCTCGATGCGGTAGCGGCGGAAGCTGTAGCCGGGGATCTCCAACTGGTAGGGGGCACTGCCGGCGGCCAGCGGCCAGCGCTGCCGGCCACGGGTTTCGTCGGGTTTGATCAGCCGTTCGGCCTGCAGGTGGCCCTGGCCGTCGAGCAGGTACAGGCGCTCCTGGTTGGCATCGGCCTGCCAGGCCGGCTGCCAGCTGATGTTCAGGGTGTCGGGCTGGTGTGCGACGAAGTACAGGCTGCCGTCGCGGATATCGCCCCAGTACAGCGGTGCAGCCTGGGCACCGGCGCCCAGCAGCAGGGTGGCGAACAGCAGGCCGGGGCGCATCATGCGGGCCTGCGTTGCAGCATCTGGCGCAGCGGCGACAGGTCGCTGGGCAGCACCAGCAGGGTCTGCCACAGCGCTACGCCGCTGAGCTTGCAGTACAGCAGCAGCATCGCCAGGGTCACCGCCAGGTAGGCGATGGACGAGGCCATGGCGGCGCCGACGATGCCGTAGGCCGGGATCAGCAAGACGTTGAGCACCAGGTTCAGCGCAGCGCCCACACCCATCATCAGCGACACGGTGCCGGGGCGGTTCTTGCCCAGCAGGTCCAGGCGCAGGATGCTCGCATAGCACAGGCCGAACAGCCCGGGCAGCAGGGCCAGCAGCGCCGGGTAGGCCGGTTGGTACTCGGCGCCGAACAGGGTGACGATCAGCCACTCGCCGATCAGCGCCATGCTCAGGCACGCGCCGAGCATTACCGTGGCGGTCAGGCGCAGGGCCAGCGGGGTGAGCTTGTCCATGCCGGCGTCCTGTTGCAGCAGACGCTTCATCAGCGGCGTGGTCACCGCTTCGGGGACGATCAGCAAGAGTTCGGCGGCGGCGCTGGCCATGGCGTAATGGCCCAGGGCGGCGCTGCCGAGCATGGCGCTGATGAACAGGTAGTCCGAGCGCAGGATCACCTGCTGGAACAACAGGTCCGGGTGGCTCTTGGCACTGTAGCTGAGCAGTTCGCGCTGGCCGCTGCGGTCCCAGCACAGGCGGATCGAGTGCTGGCGCGCAAGCCAGTACAGGCCCAGCACCACCACCAGGCTCAGGCCCAGCAGCCAGCTGATCAGCGCCGCTTCCAGGGCCGCGTTCTGCCACATCCAGAACAGGCCGACGAACAACAACAGCGGCACCAGCGATTCGGTCAGGCGCAGGGCATTGAAGGCGCCGACCCCGCCGGTGGCGTTGTGCAGGGTCAACAGGCCGCTCTTGAGTACGGTCAAGGGGACGGCGAGCAGCAACAGCCAGGCCAGCAGGCCGAGCTGGGTGGTGACTTCCAGTTCGGTGCCGAAGGTGCGCGCCAGGGCCACGCAGATCAAGGTCAGGGCGCCGGCCACCAGGCAGCCGAAGATCAGCACCTGGCTGAGCAGCAGGCCCATGGAGCGCTGCTTGGCCGCCTGGTAGCCGACGGCGGTGTTCAGGCCACCGCTGGTGGCCGCGCTGATCAGGTCGGGCAGGGTGCTGAGCAGGGCGAACAGCCCGCGTTCGCTGGGGCCGAGGATGCGTGCCAGGAGCACGTTGCGCAGCAGGCGCAGGGCGATCATCGCCAGGCGCGTGCCCATGCTCAGCAACAGGTGGCGCATATAGCTGTTGCGGCTCATGTGCGCCCTCCGCGACTGATCCGCCAGGCCAGCAGCGACGGCCGGCTGGCGGTGCGCTGGCTGACGCTGATGCGCGGCAGCGCCAGGGGGTCGTCATGGCCCTGGCAGATGCCGGCCTGGGTGCCCAGGGCGAAGGGGTAGCGGTGCGCTCTCAAGCGTTCGCGTACCCGCGCATCGTGGTCGCCATTGGGGTAGCAGTACACCGGCAACGGCTGCTTGCAGCCTTGCTGCAGGGCGAAATGGCTGCGGGTCAGTTCTTCTTCCAGGCGCTGGTCGTCGAGCCCCGGCAGCAGGGCGTGGCTGGCACCGTGGGGGCCGAAGCTGATCAGCCCGGAGTTCTCCAGCAGGCGCACCTGGTTCCAGTCCAGGGCCTGGGGCAGGGATTCGGCCGGGCAGGTGTCGGTCAACAGGTGCAGGGCCTGGGGCGGTAGCGACTTGAGGCTTTGCAGGTACCTGGCCAGGATCTGGCTGCGGGCCTGCTCGCGCTCGTTCATGAACCAGGCCGCCGGCAGCGGCCGGCCGATCTTGCGCAGTTGTTCGACCAGCGCCCGGCGCGGCACTTCGCCGTGGCTGCCCCACAAGGTCTCGCCCAGGCTTTCCCACCAGAAGCGCTGGCGGCTGCCGATGTAGTCGGTGGAGAGGAAAATGCTCGCCGGCACCTTGTACTGTTGCAGCAAGGGAAAGGCATTGAGGGCGTTGTCGCGCCAGCCATCGTCGAAGGTCAGGGCGACCTTGGGCCGTTGCTGGCCGCGCGGCTGCTCATGGACCTTGAGCAGGTCCATCAGGTGCACGCAATCAAAATGCCGGTGCAGCCAGCGCAGCAGGCGCTCGAATGCCTCGGGGCCGACGCAGAGTTCATTGCGGTGGGGCAGGGCCGCGCTGATGTCGTCGGCCAGCACCCGGTGCAGCATCAGGATCACGCCGGCGCCGCGCAGTTGATTACGGCCTTTGGGGGAGTTCAGGTAGAGCCAACCGCTGGCACGCTTGAGACTGGTCTTGATCGGCATGTCAGGCTCTCATCGGGTCTGGTCCGGGTTCCATTGGTTGTAGCTGTGCCCGCGCAGGAACTGCCACAGGCCCACGCTCATGCCGGCCAGGGTCACCAGCACGAAGGCGGCCAGGCGAAACGGCTTGGGCAAGCGCCGGCGCTCATCCAGCAGACCGGCCACGGCGACGGTGTAACCGAGTAGCTGGGCCAGCAAGGTCAGGTGATAGAAGCCGTGGTCATCGAGCAGCCAGAAGTTGGCCAGCAACAAGGGCAGCAACAGCACCGGCGCCAGGCGGCGGATCAGCTTGTGGCTGATCAGGGCGATGGCATACAGGCCGTGCTTAAAGGGGTTGAGCAGCTCGCGCCGGGCAGCCAGGCTGATCAGACCGCCGACGGTGACGCGCTGGCGGCGGCTGAACTGACGCTCGGCTTCGTCCACGCCCTGGTCCAGCACCTGGGCCTCGTCGACATAGACCACGCGCTTGCCGGCCACCGGGGCGCAGGTGTTGATATAGAAGTCGTCGTTGACCCGCGCCGGAATCGGCTGGTACAGCTCGCGGCGCAGGGCCTGCAGGGCGCCGTCGGCCGACACCGTGCAGCCGGTATGGCTTTCCACCCGGCGCAGCCAGGCTTCGTAATGGCGGTACAGGCTTTCACCCACACTCAGGCCCTTGCCGGCGACGGGGATGATCATCTTGCCGACGGTGCCGCCCACCTCGGGGTCGGCGAAAGGTGCCAGCAAGGCCGCCAGGGTGCCGTCGATCCAGTGCACGTCGGCATCGGTGAACACCAGGATATCGCCCGTGCACTGGCTGACCGCGACGTTGAGCACGCTGTTCTTGCCCATGCGCGGCAGGTCCAGGACCTGGATGCGCGGGTCGTCGAAGCGCCGCGCCAGCTCCACGGTGCGATCGCTGGAGCCGTCGCTGGCGACGATGATCTGCAGGCTGGCGACCGGGCAGTCCTGCGCCAGCAGGTTGCGCAGCTTGTTGTCGATATTGCGTTCTTCGTTGTGCGCGGCCACGACCACGCTGACCCGTTGCGGCGCCAATGGGCCGGGTTGGTGACGACGGAACAAGGGGGCGGCGAGGGTGAGCAGCAGCGGATAGCCCAGCCAGGCATAGAAAGGCAACAACAGGCACAGCCAGAAAATGAACTCAGCCACGGGCGGGCCTCCTTGCGTTCCAGTTGAACAGACTGAGCACGAAGGCCGCGCCGGCCAGGTGCAGGCGAATCCAGTGCAGGCCCCACAGCTGCAGGCTGAACAACAAGTCGTTGTGGCTCAGGCTCTGGCGCAGGCTCAAGGCCAGGGCCGGCAGGGCGCTGATCAGCAGCAGGAACAGCGCCACATGGGGGAAGCCATCGAGCAAGGCCGACAGGGCCATGAAGTCCAGGGTCCAGGCACCCACCGACAACAGCGGGAAGCGCAACAGGCGCAGGCTCACGCCATTGCTGCGCAGCAGCTGCAACTGGCTGCCCTGGCGCCACATCTCCTTGCCCAGCCATTCGCTCCAGCTGCCTTCGTAGCCCCAGTGCAGGGCGGCCGGCTCGCGCAGGGCCAGCAGCCGTGCGCCGGCATGGCCCAGGCGCAAGGTCAGGTCCTTGTCTTCGCCGGTGCGCAGGTGCTCGTTGAAGCCGCCCACCTGGTCGAACCAGTGACGCTGCATCAGCAGGTTGGGGGTCGGCAGCCATTGCGCCCGGTGCTCGACGCGCCCGGCGCGCAGGGTGCGGCGCTGCCAGGCGCGGGCGAACCAGGGCGCCTGGCGCGGGGTGTCGCAGTCCAGGGCGAAGACATCGCCACGCTGGTCGGCGTGCAGCGCGAACAGTGCGCTCAGCCAGTCGTGCGGCATTTCGATATCGGCATCCAGAAAGGCCAGCCACTCGCCCTGGCAGGTGGCCGCGCCACGGTTGCGCAGGGCGCCGATGGTCAGGCCCGGCAAGGTCAGAACCCGGGCGCCGAGGCTGCGGGCAATCTGCGGGCCGTCGTCGCTGGAGCCGTTGTCGACCACCACCAGCTCGCAGTCAAGGCCGGCCGCCTCGGCGGCGTTGCGCGCCGACTGCAGGGTGCGGCCAATGTGCCGGGCCTCGTTGAACATAGGTATGACGATACTGATCTGCGTCATGCCGCCTCCTGGGGCAGACGCGCCCGCTCGGCTTCCAGGCGCAAGACACTGGACAGCGCGAGCATGATCCACAGGTACTTGTGGTTGGGCGCACTGAGGAACATCAGGAACAGGCCGATGGCGAGCATGCTCATGCACAGGTGGGTGAGCATGTCGGCCTGTTTGTGATTGCCCTGCTGCAACCACAGCCGCCTGGCGTACCAGAGGTTGTACAGGGCCAGGATCACCATGGCGGTGAACAGCAGGCCGGCCGGCACACCCACTTCACTGAAGATTTCCAGGTAGGTGTTGTGCGCCCGGCGGTACAGGTCGCCGACCTTGCGATTGGCCGAGAACGCCTTGGCATAGCCGGTGGTGGCGTAGTGCAGGGGGAAGGTGCCGGGGCCGGAACCGAGCAGCGGGTTCTCGCGGATCATCTTGCTGCCGACGACGATGTAGGAAGAGCGCCGGCCCAGGGAGTCGTCCTTGAAGGCGTTGACCCCGGACTTGAGGTAGGTCAGCGACTGGATCCGGGCGATGTAGGTGTCCGGCATCACCGCCACGGCGGCGGGCAGCAGGATCGCCAGGCCGAGCATGGCAAAGCCCAGGTGACGCGGGCGCAGGCGGGCGACCTGTTCGCGGTAGTGGACCAGCACGATGCCCAGGCTGATCAGCAGCACCACCAGGCCCGAGCGCGAGTTGGTCTTGGTCATGCCGGCCAGCAACAGCAGGCAGCAGGCGATCCAGAACAGCCTGTGCAAGCGGTTGGGGCTGTTGAGCACCAGCCACAGGGCCATGGGCACGGCGATGGCGATGAGCATGGCGAATACGTTGGGGTCCGAGAGCAGGCCGGCGGCGCGGCCCTCGTCCTGGTACTTGGCGGAGAACATGGCCATGATGCAGGTCAGGCCGACGCTCAGGGTCACCAGCCGGCACATCATGGGCAGGTTCAGCTCGCGGCCGATCAGCAGGGTGATGGCGAACAGCAGCAGGCCCACCGCCAGCTCACGGAAATGCCCAAGGGACATCTCGCTGCTGTCGCTGGCCCAGAAACTCAACAGGTACAAGGCCATGAAGCCCAGCAGCAGGCGCCACATGGAGCTGCGCAGGCGCTCGCCGGGCAACTGCTTGACCGCCAGTTGCAGCAACAGTACCAGAGCCAGGGAGGCGCCGATGAGCTTGGCAGCCGACAGGTCGCTGTCCTTGAACAGGCCTTCGAGGGGCACTACCGCGATGATCGCCAGCAGGCCCCAGGCCGGGCGCCGGTACAGCACCAGCAGGCCGACCAGGCCGATGGCCGCGCCGGGGGCCAGGTAGGGCCAGGGGCTGGCCAGCAGGACCAGGGCGGCAATCGCAAACAGACCGATCAACGACAGGGGAATGATCATGCGCAGGTCTCCGTGGCCGCGCCCAGGTAGACCCGGGCCCAGCGTTGCGCCAGCGTCGGCAGGTGAAAACGTTCGCGTTGGGTGTGCCGCGCCTGGGCGATCAGTTCGGCGGTCTGGGCCGGGTCCAGCAGCAGCGCTTCGAGCTGCGCGGCCAGTTCGTCGACCGCCAGTGGCCGGGCCAGCAGGCCGCTGCGGCCGTGTTCGATGACATCGGGGATGCCGCCCACGCCAAAGGCCACCACCGGTACGCCATCCTGCATGGCTTCGAGCAGGATCATCGGCGTGCCTTCGGTGCGCGAGCTGATCACCAGGGCATCCAGGCGCGCCATCCAGGCCCGCATGTCGCGCTGAAAGCCCGGCAGGCGGATACGCTGGTTGAGCCCGGCGGCATCGATGCGCGCCTGCAACTGATCGCGTTGCGGGCCGTCACCGAGCATCACTGCATCCAGCTGCGGATGGCGCTGGCACAGCGGGATCAGGGTGTCGAGAAACAGGTCGGGGCCCTTTTCACTGCTCAGCCGACCGACATAGCCGGCCAGCCAGCGGCCGTCGTCGTGGCCGGGATCGGGCAGGGCGCAGGCGTCGGGCAGGCCATTGGGAATGACTTGCAGCTTGTTGGCCGCAACACCGGCCCGGCGCAGCAGCACGGCGATACTCTCGGCCACGCAGACCACCCGGGCGATGGTCCGGGTGCGACACAGTTGCAGGGTCAACCAGCCGTAAAGACGCTGCTTGCGGCTGGTGGGGGTAAAACCGTGCTGGGTGCTGACCATCGGCAGGCCCCAGCGCCTGGCGACCACCCAGCCGAACACCAGGCCCCTGAAGTTATGGGCGTTGAGCAGCGGCCGCAGGTGCCGCTGTTTGCCCAGTTCGACCAGCAATTGGCCGAGGCCGTCGCAGCTCTGGCAGGCGACACCGGCGGCGCGAAAGCGCGCCACCAGGTCTTGCGGGGCCCCGAGGAACAGCACCTGGTGCTGTCCCGGGGTGGCCTGGCAGTGGTCCAGCAGCATCCGCTCGGCGCCGTAGAAGCCACCGCTGCTCAGCAGGTGGACGATCGGCCGGGTCGGGGTCAGGGCTATGTTCAATTGCGCACCCAATGGATCAGCCGTGGCAAGGTCCAGCCGCTGTGCGGGTTGGGCGTTTCCGGGGTCTGGTCGTTGATCACCAGCAACACCGGCAGGTCCAGTTGATGGCCGATCTGCGCCGGATGCTTGAAGCGATGGTCGAAGAACTCACGCACATAGACCAGGGCAATGGCCAGCAGCAGGCCGGTGAGCATGCCGAACGGCACGATCAGCAACGGTTTGGGGAAGGCCGCCTCGGATGGCTCGTAGGGCGCGCTGAGAATCCGCGCGTTGGACAGGTCGCCCGCCAGCAGGCGCTCGCCACGTGCTTCTTCATAGCGCTGGGTGTAGGTGAAGAAGGCCTTGTGCAGGGCGTCGATCTCGGTGTCGAGCTGACGCGCCTTGCTCTGGGTCTCCTGCAACTGATGCACCCGGCCTTTGTAGTCGGCAATGCGCTGGGTCTTCTGGGCGATCACGTCCTGGACCACGGCCAGGTCTTTCTCGCGTTCCTTGATGCGGTTGGAGACGACCTTGAGGAACTGCTGGCGGGTCTTGGCGATCTGTTCGCGTTGCAGCACCATCTGCTCGCTGTTGGGTTGGAACACCGCCAGGTCGCTGACGTAGGTCAGCACCAGGGTGGTCAGTTGCTCGCCCAGTTGCTTGATCTCGCGGTCTTCGAAGGCCACGTTGTCGACGGTGGTGGTGAAGGTGTAGGGGAACGCGAAGTCACGCATGCCGGCGTTGCTGGCCGCGGCCAGGCTGGACTTGAGGTACTCCAGCCACTGCTTGCTTTGCAGCAGGCGGTCGCGGTACAGGTTCAGCGCCTGTTCCTCGGTGTTGATGGCATTGAGGCGGAAGGTGATTTCCTCCTTCGGATCGGACGAGCCGATGCTTTCGAGCATGCCCAGGCGTTTGCTTTCCAGGTCATCCATGCGCGCCTGGTACTGCAGTTTCTTCTGCTCGTAGAACTCTTGCGGCAGTTCGTTCGATTGCAGGTTCTGGCGGTTTTTCAGGTAGTTGTCCAGCAACCGGCTGACGAACAGGGTGCCCAGTTTCGGGTCGGGGAAGCTGTAGGTCACCGAGACCACGTTGGAGCCGGGCAGGGTTTCGATCTTCAGGTCCTTGATCGCCTCGTCGGTGAGGGTGTCGAGCTGGGTGTCGCGCACCGGGTCGACCTCAAGGCCGAACAGCGAGCGTACCGGGTTGATCACATGCTCACGCAGCGGGTTGACCACCAGGCTCTTGATCGGGCCGAACACCAGGCGCTGCATCAGGCCCGGTGGCAGGTCGTACTGGCCTTCGTCGCGCAGCTGGCTGATGGTCTGGCGGATCAGGGTCGGCGAACGCAGGATGTTGCTTTCAGTCTCCATGTCGGCCAGCGACGGCGGGATGAACTTGTCGGTCTCCTGGGCCAGGGCGGTGTTGGTATCGCTCTGCGACAGCTTCTTCGACTGGACGATCACCTCGGCGGTGATGTCGAAGCTCTGTTTGAGCACCAGGGGCAACAGCAGGGCAATCACTGCAAAGACCAGGAACACCCGCTTCACCAACTGGCGGTTGGCGAAGAAGATCCTGAAGAATTCATGCAGGTAGTTTTCTTTCGTGTTCATGCTCATTCACCCGCCTTGAATTAGTCGTCGCTGTCTTTGTTGTCAACACGGTAGGCAAAGCTGAAACCGAAGCCCTGGAACAGCACCACGTCGGCCAGTTGCCGGGCCAGGTCACCGGCGCTGGCCAGTTTGGTCTTGGGTACGTAGAGCATGTCGTCCGGTTGCAGGTAGGCCACTTGCGCGGCGCTGGCATCCAGGGCCTTGTCGACGTTGTAGGGGAAGGCCTGCACCTGGTTGCCGCTGCGGCGCAGGATCATCACCGAGTCCAGCCGCGCCTTAATGTTCGGGCCGCGGGCCAGGGTCAGGGCTTCGAGCACCGAGATCGGCCGACGGATCGGGTAGGCACCGGGCTGGCCGACCTCACCGAGCACATAGACCTCGTTGGCGGCCGTAGACTTGAGCATCACGTCCACGGTCATGCGCCCGGGCAGGCTGGCGTAGCGATTGTTCAGGTAGGTTTGCAACTGATTGACCGTCATGCCCTGCAGCGGCACCGAGCCGATCTCGGGGAAGCTGGCCTGGCCGTCGGTGCCCACGGTGATCTCCCGGCTCATGCCGGTGGCCGGGTGGTTCAGGGCGCTCTTGAGGTTCTGCTCGTTGGTCAGCGGGCTGATCACCTGTACGGTCAGCTGGTCGCGGTTGGGCTGGAACAGGCTCTTGTTGCGGTAGGCCTGCTGGATGGTACGGCGAGCCTCGTCGGGGGTCTGCCCGGCGATGTTCACCGAGGTGTTGGCCCGTGGCAGTTCGATGCTGCCGTCGGGCAGCACCAGCTGGTTGCCGTTGAGCGAACTGGCCGAGAGGAACGCCAGGCCCACGGTGTCACCCGGCTGGATGCGGTAGGCATCGGAGCCGCTGGTGCTGATATGGAAGATCACATCGAGCACATCCTGTGGTCGCAGCACCTGCTCACGGCGCGGCAGTTCGGTGTCCTGGGCATTGGCCGGGGCGGCCGTCATGATCTGCACCGGCATTTGCCGGGATTCCTGGGTGGCGCAGCCGGCCAGGGTCAGCAGGCACAGCGCGAACGATGTGTATTTCATGGAAAGCTCCTGGGCTGCTGGCCTCAAAGGTTGTTGTACAGCCACTTGGGCATGTAGTACTTGCGTCGGTTGAAGACGCTGCCGATCAACCGCGCGCCGGCCTGGGTCAGGCGCTGGGCCGCCGCCTGGGCCGCCTCCCAGCGCGTTTCCTCGGCGCACACCACCAGGATCACGCCATCGACCAGGGTGCCGATCACCAGGCTGTCGGCGCTGGCGTAGACCGCCTCGCCGTCGATCACCACGAAGCGATAGTGCTCGCCCATGTGGCGCAGCAGCACCTTGAGCAGGTCGGGGTTCAGGCGCGCCTTGCCGCGTCGGTAGGTGCCGGCGGGCAACACGTCGAACGGCTGGTCGGACAGGCGCACGATGCAGTCCTGCATCAGTGGCGGGGTCTCCTGGTCGAACATCAGGTCGTTGAACCCGCGCAGTTTGTGCAGGCTCAGTTGCTGGCTGAGGTTGTTGCCGCTTGGGCTGCTGTCCACCAGCAATACCGGGCCGCCGCTCATCAGCGCCAACTGGCTGGCGAAGGCCAGGGCGCTGGTGCTGGTGCCGCTGCCGGTATTGGCGGCGGTCAGCAACAGGATGCGCTGGTCCTCGTCGAGCACGGTGGACGTCAGGTTGGTTTCGCTCGGGGTGGCGATGGTCAGACTTCTTGAAGTAGAACCGTCCATTCAACTTGCTCCGTGGCCGCTGAAGACTTTGAAAGGCGTCTTGAAGAGGATTTTCAGGTCCAGCATCAAGCTCTGTTCGTTGATGTAGCTAAGGTCCAGTTCGACGCGCTGGTCGAAGTCGATGTTGCTACGGCCGCTGATTTGCCAGAGGCCGGTCATGCCGGGGTAGATGCTCAGGCGCGCAAGGTGGTTGTCCTTGTAGCGATAGGCGTTGAACGAAGTGGGGCGAGGACCGACCAGGCGCATATCGCCGAGCACCACGTTGAACAGGTTGGGCAGTTCGTCCAGGCTGCTGCGCCGCAGCCAGTGGCCGATGGGGGTGACACGCGGATCCTTGTCGATCTTGAAATCGATGGAGTCGGCGCCGTGTTTGTTGAGGTGGCGCACCGAGTCCTTGAGCGCTTCGGCGTTGGCCACCATGGTGCGGAACTTGTACATGCCGAAGGCGCGGCCGCGATAACCGGTGCGTTTCTGCACGAAGAACACCGGGCCCGGGCTGCTGAACTTGACCAGCACGGCCAGCACCAGCAGCAGCGGCGAGATCAGCGCGAGGATGCACAGGGCGCCGATGCAGGCGAGTACCCGGTTGGTGCGCGACAGGGTCCAGGGACGCCCGCCGGCACGGCCGGTCATCCAGCCACGGCCCTGCATGTGGATCGCCGCGTCGATGCGTTGGCGGTGTGCCGGGTCCATGCGTTTGTCTTGGCGCAGTGCCTGCAATTGCGCACTCTTGGGTTGTCCTGTCATACCGCCCTCCGTTGATGCTCGGGTGTTGACCCGGTGACCCGCCTGTCGTCCCTGGTTAGGTGCGGGTAGTACTGATGAAACCAGGCAATAAAGCGCCCGAGTCCTTCATCGAGTGAAATGTGCGGGGTGAAACCGGTGACCTGCTCCAGGCTGCTGGCATCGGCGCAGGTGGCCAGTACATCGCCGGGCTGCAGGGGCAGCAGTTCGATCTCGGCCTTGCGCTGCAGGTGTTTTTCCAGCAGGGCGACGTAGTCGGTCAGCTCCACCGGGCGCTGGCCGCCGATGTTGAACAGGCGCCAGGGCGCGTGGCTGCTGGCCGGGTCCGGCTGCTCGCGGTTCCAGTCGGGGTTGGCCTGCGGCGCCAGGGGAATCAGGCGCACCAGGCTTTCGACGATGTCGTCGATGTAGGTGAAGTCGCGCTGGTGGCGGCCGTAGTTGAACAGCTGGATCGGCCGGCCCTCGGCAATCGCCCGGGCGAACTGGATCGGCGACATGTCCGGCCGGCCCCAGGGGCCGTACACGGTGAAAAAGCGCAAGCCCGTTGCGGCGATGCCGAACAGGTGGCTGTAGCTGTGGGCCATGGCCTCGTTGGCTTTCTTGGTCGCGGCGTACAGCGACAGCGGATGGTCCACCGCGTCCTGGACCCGGTACGGGGTGTGCTGGTTGGTGCCGTACACCGAGCTGGACGAGGCATACAGCAGGTGCTGCACGGGATGGCGGCGGCAGCCTTCGAGGATGTTGAGGAAACCGCACAGGTTGCTGTCGATATAGGCCCGCGGGTTCTCCAGGGAGTAGCGCACCCCGGCCTGGGCCGCCAGGTGGATCACCACCTCGGGTTGCTCGCGGGCAAACAGCTCGGCCACGCCGGCGGCGTCGTTGAGGTCCAGGCGATACAGCGCGAAGGGACGGGCCTGGGAAGACACCCAGTGCACCCGGGCTTCCTTGAGCGCAGGGTCGTAGTAGTCGTTGAAGTTGTCCAGGCCGATTACCTCATGGCCATCCTGCAGCAGGCGCAGGGTGCAATGAGCCCCGATGAAACCGGCGGCGCCGGTGACCAGTATTTTCATGGTGCCGGCGCTCCCGGCAGCACCTGTCGCAGGCCGATGCCGCTGTAGCTCAGGCCGTAGGTGGCGACCTGGTCGGGGTTGTAGAGGTTGCGACCGTCGATGATCACCCGGCTGCGCAGCTTCTTGGCCAGCAGGGCGAAGTCGACCACGCGGAAGGTCTTCCACTCGGTGCAGATCACCAGGGCGTCGGCGTCTTCCAGGGTGTCGTCGCGGGTGGCGCACAGGCGCAGGTCGTCGCGGTAGCCGTAGATGCGCCGGCATTCGGCCATGGCTTCCGGGTCATAGGCACAGACGGTCGCACCCTCGGCCCACAGGGCTTCCATCAGGTAGCGGCTGGGCGCTTCGCGCATGTCGTCGGTGTTGGGCTTGAACGCCAGGCCCCAGAGGGCGATGGACTTGCCGGCCAGGCTGCCGGGCAGGTGCTGTTTCAACTTGGCGAAGAGGATCTGGCGCTGGGCGTCGTTGACCTCGCTGACGCTTTGCAACAGACGCAGCGGCATGCCGCTGTTCTCGGCAGTGTGCAGCAGGGCGCGCAGGTCCTTGGGGAAGCACGAGCCACCGAAGCCGCAGCCGGGGTAGATGAAGTGGTAGCCGATGCGCGGGTCGGAGCCGATGCCCTTGCGCACCGCCTCGATATCGGCGCCCAGGCGCTCGGTGAGGTTGGCCAGCTCGTTCATGAAGCTGATGCGCGTGGCGAGCATGGCATTGGCCGCATACTTGGTCAGCTCGGCGCTGCGGTTGTCCATGAACATCAGTTTTTCATGGTTGCGGCAGAAGGGCGCGTAGAGCTCGGCCAACTGGTCCTGGGCCTGCTGGTCGCTGGTGCCGACGATGATCCGGTCCGGACGCATGCAGTCGGCCAGGGCGCTGCCTTCCTTGAGGAACTCGGGGTTGGAGACCACCCGCACCTTCAGGTTGTCCTTGGCCAGGTGCTGGAGCTCTTCCCGGGCCAGCTGGACGACCTTGTCGGCGGTGCCGACCGGCACGGTGGACTTGATGATCAGGGTGCGGTCGGCGTCCATCAGCCCGGCGATCTGCCGGGTCACCCCCAGCACGTGGGACAGGTCGGCCGAACCGTCTTCATCGGGCGGGGTGCCGACGGCGATGAAGATCAGCTCGGCATGCGCCACCGCATCGCTGGCCTGGGTACTGAACAGCAGACGGCCTTCCTTGATGTTTTCTTCGAGCATGCCCG
This sequence comes from Pseudomonas sp. BJa5, assembly GCF_030272875.2. Taxonomy (NCBI): domain Bacteria; kingdom Pseudomonadati; phylum Pseudomonadota; class Gammaproteobacteria; order Pseudomonadales; family Pseudomonadaceae; genus Pseudomonas; species Pseudomonas sp. BJa5. The sequence continues at coordinate 43,664 of NZ_JALRNG020000021.1, read as the reverse complement.
ACAGGCCAGGCTCGCTGATCGGGGGAACGCCCTGACGCAATTGGTTGATCTTGTGTGCGTCGACATCGACGCACAACACACGGTGACCAACGTCTGCCAGGGCAGCAGCTTGTACAAGACCGACATAGCCGGTGCCAAATACGCTCACGTCCATGTCGGCGCGCCTCGTATGGAGTAATGAGAATGAAACAGGTGTGAAGAGGGTATAGCCCACCGGCGACGGGTTGTGTCAATCAAATGGCATGTTTCGTCGGATTTACAATCGCTACAAAATGGGCTTTTTGCCATCAAGCCTTTTGAAATCCGTACCTTAGCGAATCTGGGCAGTGGCCATTGGCCGCTTGCCAAACCGATGAACGGTCATTAGCCCCTAAAAACGTGGCCTGTAGGAAGGGGGTTGTTTCACGAATGCAACGCTTTCGCGTTCTCGCCCTGTCAGAATTGGCACACGTAAGTTGAGTCAGATTATTGACGAATTCGGATTTGCGCTTTGTAACTGCGCTGCTAACGTGGAAGATGCCCGGGACGTAAAAGGGCCCATTTGCGAGGGAGCCATGCGCCGATATTTCAAGGAATTGCTGCTCGTCCTGTACCTGCTCAGCCACTTTCCCTACTACCTCGAACGCATTCAGGCCATCGGCCTGGGGCCGGCGTTGGTGTTGTATGGCGGGGTGTTCGTGCTGCTGGTGCTGGCCTTGCTGCTGTGCGCCAATATTCGCCAGGGCTGGCTGCGCTGGGGCTTTGCCCTGGTGTTCTCGGCCAGTGCGCTGTTTTTCGATGCCTACACCCGCATCACCGCCGATTACCTGACCTACAGCGCCTTCATCTCCATGGTCTATTCCGGCGGCTTCATCGGCGAGGCCCTGGCCCAGTACCACAGCGTGATCCTGCAGAGCCTGGGGCGTACGCTGCTGTTGCTGCTGGGCCTGGGCCTGCGCCCGCGGCGCCAGCTGCCGGGGCCGGCGCTGCTGCCCTGGGCCGCGCCGCTGCTGGCCATCGCCCTGTTGACCACTATCCTGTTCGTGCGCGCAGGCGAGGGCGCCCGTGGCCTGCCGATCATGTACACGCCGCTGGCCTACCTGAACCTGATGGCCTACGAATCGCTGAACAATCATGTCGGCCCACGCGAGCCGGTGACCCTCTCGCGCAGCGGGCCGGTGCTGGCCCGTGACATCGTGCTGATCATCGATGAAAGCGTCTCGGGCAACTACCTGGACCTGAACACCGCCCAGGGCGTGCGCAGCCACCTCAACCAGGCCCAACCCGGGGCGAGCATCTTCAACTACGGCTACGCCGCCTCCATCGCCAACTGCAGCGCCGACACCAATGTCACCCTGCGCTACGGCGGTACCCGCAGCGACTACCTGCGCATCAACTCGACCCTGCCGTCGATCTGGCAGTACGCCAGGGCGGCGGGCCTGGGCACCGTGTACATCGATGCGCAACGCACCGGTGGCAACCTGCAGAACCTGATGACCCAGACCGAGAAGCGCGACATCGACCAGTTCATCCAGTTCGACGACACCCCGGTGCAAGACCGCGACATGGCGGCGGTGGGCAAGCTCGTCGAGCTGCTGGGCGACGACCAGGCGCAACTGATCGTGGTGAACAAGGTGGGCGTGCATTTTCCGGTGCACGACAAGTACCCCGATGCCTTCATGACCTACCGCCCGGCCTTGCCCCGCGGGCAGTACGCCGACATCACCGACACCGGCCGGCGCGACGGCTTCAGCGGGCAGCCGGAAGACTGGGTGCTGTACCGCAACGCGTACAAGAACAGCCTGCTGTGGAACGTCGGCGAGTTCTTCAATCGCCTGTTCGCCCAGGCTGATCTGAGCCAGGCCGTGCTGATCTACACCTCCGACCACGGCCAGGACCTGCACGAGCGTGGCAATCCGGGGTTGAACACCCATTGCGACAGCGACCCGGTGGAAGAGGAGGGCCTGGTGCCGCTGGTGGTGATCCAGGGCAAGCAGCTCAAGACCCTGGACTGGGATGCGGCGCTGGCCAGCAACAAGGATCGCTCCAGCCACTACAACATCTTCCCGACCCTGTTGCAGTTGCTCGGTTACGACCCGGCCGGCTTCACCCCGGTCTACGGCCGCTCACTGGCGGTGCCGACCGAGGATGACTTCAGTTTCAACACCCGCTTCAACGCGCGGCTGGGGGCGGAGCCGGTGTTCAAACGCATCGACCTGAACCAGGTGGTCACGCCCCAGGGGCCTTTTGTCGAGCAGGCGCCTGTGCTGGGCGGGCGCGAGTGAGCCAGTGACACGCCCATGCCTTGGCATGGGCGTGTCCTGTAGGGAGAGTCCCGGTCAGCGATAAGTAATTACCACTTCGGGGCGTGGCGCACGGTTTTTCATGGGCGCTCACATTCCCCGGAGTACGCTCATGTTGAACAATCCCCTGCCTGTCCCCGATGCCCGCAGCGACGACTTCATCCTCTCGGCCGATGACAGCGGCATCAGCAAGACCCTGCAATACCTCATCGATACCACCCGCGACGCGCTCGGCCTGCTGGCACCGGTGGACAAGCACCGGTATCGACAGCTTTGCCTGGGCACCGCGCAACTGCGCAACGCACTGGCCAGGGAGGTCCAGGCGTTTTCCCGCGAGCTGGACGTCGCTAGCCAGGCGCAGTTGCGCACGGCACTGTTCGAGGAACTGGGGCGACACATCGACATTCACCAGACCCGGATCCGCGTGCCCGTCACCGGCGGTACGCGACCGCGGCGCAGCGCTACCGACGGCCTTGAGCCGGTCTACGAGAGCCGCAGCCTCTGGGACGCAGCCAGGCGCAACTTCGGGTTTCACCAGGGCAGTCGCTGGCTGACCGGCAGTGGTGAGCAATTTCACGCGGGGGCTGCCATCCTGGAAAAGGATCGGCCAGCGGGTGCCAAGGCGCTTACCTCCCTGGCGTTTGTCGACATCTGCCGCAACCTGGACCTGGGTGAGCATTTTCTTGACGCCTTCGAACGCGGCTACCCGACACGGATCAAGCCAGTGCTGCTTGGTTACCAGCGCGCGTGCCTGGAGCTGGCCGTGCTGGAAGCCTTGCGCAGTGGCGAGATCAACGCCGCCGAGAAAGTGCAGCTGCTGAGCGCCTGGGAGGATGAAGACAAGCCCTGGAGCAGCTACCGGCTGAACTTTGCCGGCAGCAGCGTCCCGATCACGCTGTTCCTGCGTCCTGCCGCGGGCCCGGTAGAGCCGATTTTCACCTACGTGCCCGGGTTCCCGGGGGAAATCAAACGCTATGCCACCCAAGCCATCGCCGAAGACGCCTTGCGCGACGCCTTGAGAGGCGCGGCCTCGAGCAGCGGCAGCCCCTGGTTCTTCAATCTGCTCAGCCGGGCTGACCAGCTCAGGTTATACAGCCACCTCAAGACCCCGGCGGTCGACACCCGCGAGCTGAACTGGCTGGCCCGGCAATTGTACGCCTGGTTCGCCGACACCACGCCAATTGCCCGGCGCTTGCACCTGGAGGTCGATGTAACTGGCCAGTCGCTGGCCACGGCCATGGGCAATGGTGTTTCCCTGCGCTACTACGCCGATCTCTCCAGTGGCTATCGACCGGTCAGCGACGTTGACCACCAGACCTGGCTCGAGGCCCTGGCCCATATTGGCAGCGAGGTGCTCGAGCTGCTGCTGATCCCGGTTCCGGGTGGTGCCCGCGGCCTGAACAAATTGATGCTCAGTGCCACCTTCAGCACCCTGGGCTATCAGACCTACCAGGCCAGTGTCGCCCTGGTCCGCGGCGAAACCGATCAGTTCGTGCAAGCCATGGCCGACATCATGGACCTGGCCATCACGGCGGCCCTGCAGGGCGCTGGGGCGAAGATCTCCCGGTTACGCAGCCAGGCCTTGATCCGCGCCTTGCACAGCCCGCAACTGGTGACCGATTCGCTAGGGCGCTCGCAGTTGAGCTGGCGCTCGACTCCGGCGCAGCACACATCCAATGCATCACTCAGTGACGCGCAGCGGCTCAGGTCGATGCTGGCGCCAGCAGTGTCTGCGCTGAACGACACGCAGCTCGAACGCCTGCTGGAGGTGAGCGGCACCTCGCGTACTGTGCTGGACGCTGTCTGGGCGGGCACGCTCGAGGCGCCCTGGCGACTGCGTGAAGCGCTGGACCTGCAGCAACTTCGGTGGCAACTGGACAGTCTGCTCAGCGCCCTGGAACAGCATCTCGCAGTGGTGCCGGCAATCGCCGATCAGGTGTTGCCTGCCCTGTTCGCCGTGCACTGCAATAGCCGGATTTCGATCTACGCCAGCGATCGCGTCACCTTGCTGGCTCAGTATCAACCCAGGCAGCCCGATTCGAGCACGCCTCACCTGCTACTTATCCGCCTGGGTGTCAACCTGTACGCCAGCCTGGCTGCGGGCGCGTCAGGGGGCGAGGTGTTCCTGGCCGCAGCCTTGCACGAGCATGACCGACTGCTGCCGGCCGCCAGGCTCGGGGCTGAGGACAGGACCACGTCGTTCGACCAGCGATTGCAGAATGTGACCGCGCAACAGACCGTTCACTTGAAGCAGAACCAGGCAGCACTCTATCAGGTGTTGCAGGATGGACGACCGCGAGCCAGCCTGGACCCCGAGCTGCCGGGGCATGGCTACGCCAGCACCGTTGGACCGGCCAGCGATGCCCAGGCACGCTTCGATGGACTGCTCTCGCGTTTTCCGGATCTGAGCCAGACAGCGGCGGTTCAGCTGTTGCGTCAGCACCCGGATATCCGCTTAGCTGCAGGTGACACCCTCAGTGCCCAGGTGCTTGAAGCAATAGACGACGTCCGTACCGACAGCCGTACCCAACAGGCCGTCAGCGCCCTGGAGGATCCGTTGGGGCGCGGCCTTGGCGATGATGCCGAGGCGTTGTTCGGCCACCTGGTCACCGCCTTGCAGACCTGGCCCGAGGCACTTGGCCTGAAGATTGTGGATGGCACCCATGCAAGGGTGCCCAGTCAGTGGGCGCGTTCTGACACCCAGCTGGCGTACTACGGCCAGACCTCCGCTGGCGATCACATCGAACTGCTCAGGAAGGGCGACACCTATGCCGGTTACGATGCGCGCAATGACGATGCGCTGGTGCCCAGGCCCGGGGATCATCCGTTGGTGGGCTCGGTGTTGCGCAGCCTGAGTGACACGCAGCGCGACCAACTGGGCTACGGGCTCAATGACAGCGCCCGGCTGGCCAGGCGTATCACCCAGTCGGCTATCGTGCTGTTGCGCGACTGGCGCGTTCCGCTTGCCGAGCTCACCACCTACGGCTTGAGCGACACACGCCTGGCGGCGTTCCAGACCACTGTGCAGATCAAGGCGAACAGCGTCGCCGCCGAGGGCATTTATCGACAGGATGGCAAGTGCTACATCCTGATCCGCAGGCAGGCTTACCAGGTTGTCCACGATGCCGAGGCGTCCACTACGCAGTGCGCTGTGTGGCGGATCGTCCGTCCGCAAGATGCGGTGGCCCAGGATCAGGGCAACCGTTATGTCTCCACTCGGCCCGGGCGCAGCGAGCCTGTGGTGCAGGACGCCATGGGCAGGTGGCGAGGCGTCGTCGTGGGCGGTGCGGCAGGGATGGAGCGCTCCCGCGACGGGACGCCGATCGATTCCCGGGTATATGTAATCCTCAACATACTTGTAAGAAATCAAACGAAGATTGACTCCAAGACAAAGGAAGTTGAAGACCTCTCCTCAAGCATGAGTGACAAGCTTCGCACGTCTCAGCTCACTGCCGATGATGAAGACATTATCAGTTTTAAAAAGCTGAACGATGAAGTAATAAAATTGCATGAGGAGGATGCGCGGAACTACAACAGGTTCGCCTCAGAGCTTGAACTAGATAAGGGATTTCGCTTCGAGTTTATGCATAACTACGCAATAAACTGCATCAGGCTTGCGGAACGCTATCACACCAAAGCGGTAGTCGACCAACTCGAGCACAATCAACGGACAGCCTCGCTGGGAGAAATCCATCCCGAGCTAAATCCAAATAATTTTCGCCCGCTGAACAGCTACAACATAGGCTTCCTGGAAACCAGGCTGCCGCTTTCGATGGCTCAGGAAGATGCTGTGGCAGGCGCTATGAGTAAAGTAGACATGTTGAAAGTCGGTTTGGTTGATGCACTGCGTCTTGAGCAGAGCTTCGATGTTGCGTGGGCGAAGATCCGCGAGTTGAAAAAGAAAATGCCCACCGACATGGAAGGCCGACGCCGGGAGCACAAGAAAATCACCGATGAGTTGAAAAGAAGTCTCCACCCCAAGGCCAGCAAGACACAGGTCAAGAAGATGATTGACCAGCTGGTTGACCTGCTGATCAATCTGCAAAATTGCCGCGACAGTCGTGCGTTACCTGCATCAAACTACGTTCGAATGGCGTTGGTCTTCTTTCACTGCAATCTTCTGATCGTAAGCGATACCACCAACCCAACGGCATCTTTTCAATTGCGCGGTGAGTTCAACGAACTCTACCAGAGTGTATTTGACGGCGTGACTAGCCTGGAAGCAGCAAGGCGTGCGCCTCCCGCGTTCAGGCTGGGCATGCTGGAAAGTAGTCAGTCCAGCCTGGAGGCTTGCCTGAGCCTGGCCGAAAGCCAGGCGCTGCCGGAGCTTGATCGCGACAAGCGCCACCTGGAAAAAGTGATTGGTTACATCCGCGAGATCAAAGAACAGGCCGACCAGGATGTGACTGCGATGTTTGGGCAGTCCGGCGTTGCCGTCGGGCACCTGCGCGATGAGGCGATAGACTATGATTTCATTCCGCCCCATAACATTGCGCGTACCACGGAACAGCGCCGCAAGGTCATTCGTGTGCGGCGTCCGCAGGGCGACTTGCTGCTCGAAGGCACTGTCGACCCGGACAACGCTGATGTCGTGCGTGTGACCCTGCCTGAAGGCTTTGGCGCGCAGAAGCAGACGACCTATAAGAAGACCGACAATGCCTGGCAGGAGCAGGTCGGCGCTGTCAGTCGCACGGATTACGCCACTGTGCGCAGCGAGGCCCGGCAACTGCTGGACGAGGTTGACCAGGCCAAGCGCCAGGCCGACCGCGAAGCCGGGGGTAAGATCAATCCGATCAACCTGTTCGAGTCCCTCGAACGCCGTGCCGTCAGACTCAAGGCGCTGGCCAGTACCCTGCGCTCCGACACGGATGTCGGCCACCAGGCGCTGATCAACCAGCTCACCCTCACTGCCGAAAGTCTGCTCGACCATGGCAAGGCACTGCTGATCAAGGGCTACAAGGACAAAAACTACCTGAGCGCAGCGCGGCTGCGCTACCTGATCGGCGAGGGGGAAGTGAGCGTGGAAAAGGGCGGCGTGCGTCTGGCGCGTGGCAAGGGCAACAACAAGTACTATCTCGACGTCTATTACATCCTTGACCGGCGCACGACGGGTGAGCGCCTATGGACAGCGCACTTCCATTATCCCCGGGCCGACAGCGGCAACCTGGATTTTGCCTGGAAGGCGGGGCACCTCAAGCGCCTGGACCAGGATCACCAGGGGCTGGGCCACCAGCAGGGCCAGGCGCAGGCCGGTGTGCCGGTGACGGCCATCTGGCGGGAAACCATCGACCGTGATACCGCTGGCAAGCTGTTCGCCCTGCTGCCGGCCTGACCTCAGCCTGGCATCTGTCACTCACCGGTGGACCTGGGCGCTACCAGGGGGTGCAAGCTGCGAAAGCCTTGCGCCTCTTCCACCAGCCAGTCATGCACGGCCCGGGCGCCGGGGTGGGTCAGGCCACCGGGCGGGTAGTGCAGCACGTAGCGCTTGTGATTGGCGATCGGCAGGCCGAAGGGCACGATCAGGGTGCCGCGCTCCAGTTCGTCATTGAGCAGGGTGCGCCGGGCGATGGCCACGCCGATGCCGGCGATGGCTGCTTCGATGGTCAGGTGGTTGCGGTTGAAGGTATGGCCGCGGCGCACATCCAGGCCGGCGGCGCCGATACCCTCCAGGTAGAACTCCCACTCCGCGTATTCGGAACTGCCGCGCCAGGCGGTGATGTCGTGCAGCAGCGGATAGTGCACAAGGTCGGCGGGCCCGTGCAGCGGCGGGCGGCCGCGCAGCAGGGCCGGTGAGCACACCGGAAAGATCTGCTCGTCTAGCAACGGGGTGGAGTGCATGCCCGGGTAACTGCCGTCGTTGAGGTCGATGGCCAGGTCGAAGTCACCTTCGCGCAGGGCCTGGCTGCTGTCTTCGGCCACCAGGCGCAGCTGGATGTCCGGGTAGCGTTGCTGCAGGCGCGGCAGGCGCGGCGTCAACCACTTGGCCAGGAACGAAGGGATCGAGCGCAGGCGCAGGGTGCCGCGAATCTCGCCGGCGTCCAGGCGCCGCAGTTCGGCATCGATGTTGCCGTAGGCTTCGCTGACCGTCTGGGCCAGGCGCTGGCCTTCGGCGCTCAGCTCCACGCCGCGGGCCCGGCGCAGGAACAGGCGAAAGCCCAGGCGCTCTTCCAGCTGGCGGATCTGCTGGCTGACCGCGCCCGGCGTAATGTGCAGCTCCTCGGCACAGCGGGTGAACGACAGGTGCCGCGCCGCGCAGGAAAACACATGCAGCCAGACATACATCTGGCCATTCATTTGCCGTCTCATCGTTTAGTTCTGCTAAAGGCTTGCTTAGAAAGTTTCGTTGGTCAATGCCACGGTGACCGGGCAGTATCGCGCAACTTCGCGAAACCCTTCAATTTTTTCATAGAGCGGTAAGGCGACATTCGTCGCTTGAGTGTGCAGGCATTAGCATGGCTATCAGTGTTTTCGACCTTTTCAAAATTGGCATCGGGCCTTCGAGCTCCCATACCGTCGGCCCGATGCGGGCGGCTGCCACCTTCGCCCAGGCCTTGCGCGAGCAGGGTTTGCTGGCCCAGGTGAGTCGCCTGGAGGTGCGCCTGTATGGCTCGCTGTCGGCCACCGGTGTCGGTCACGCCACGGACCGGGCCTGCCTGCTCGGGCTGATGGGCGAGTGGCCGGACCAGATCGACCCGCGCAGCATCGAGGCGCTGATCACTCGGTTGCAGGACAGCCAGGTGCTGCTGCTCGACGGCAGCCAGCCGGTGCCCTTCGATTGCGCCCGCGACTTGCTGCTGCTCGACGAAAGCCTGCCGTACCACCCCAATGCCATGACCCTGGAAGCCAGCAGTGCCACCGGCTCCCTGTTGCAGCAGACCTACTACTCGGTGGGTGGCGGCTTTATCGTCGAAGCCGGGGAAATCGGCAGCGTGGCCAGCACCGAACAGGTGCAGTTGCCCTATGACTTTGACAGTGCCGCCCAGTTGCTCGCCCTGTGCAAGCAGCACCAGCTGCGCGTGAGCGAACTGATGATGGCCAACGAGCTCGCCTGGCGTCCTGAGGCCGAGGTGCGCAGCGGCCTGCTCAAGCTCTGGGCGGCCATGCGCGAGTGCGTCGACAACGGCCTGCGCAACGAAGGCATCCTGCCGGGCGGGCTGCAGGTCAAGCGCCGCGCCGCCAAGCTGCATCGCAGCCTGCAGGAACTGGGCAAACCCAACGTGATCGGCTCGACCCTGAGCGCCATGGAATGGGTCAACCTGTTCGCCCTGGCGGTCAACGAAGAGAACGCCGCCGGCGGGCGCATGGTCACCGCGCCCACCAATGGCGCCGCCGGGATCATCCCGGCGGTGTTGCACTACTACATGAAGTTCAACCCGGACGCGTGCGACAACGACGTGGTCGATTTTCTCCTCAGCGCCGCCGCGGTGGGCATCCTGTGCAAGAAAAACGCCTCGATCTCCGGCGCCGAAGTGGGCTGCCAGGGCGAGGTCGGCTCGGCCTGCGCCATGGCGGCCGCCGGCCTTGCCGAGGTGCTCGGGGCCACGCCCATGCAGCTGGAGAACGCTGCCGAGATCGCCCTGGAGCATAACCTGGGCCTGACCTGCGACCCGGTCGGCGGCCTGGTCCAGGTGCCGTGCATCGAGCGCAACGCGATTGCCGCGGTCAAGGCCATCAACGCCGTGCAAATGGCCCTGCGCGGCGATGGTGAACACTTCATTTCCCTGGACCGGGTGATCCGCACCATGCGCGACACCGGCGCCGACATGCACGCCAACTACAAGGAGACCTCGCGCGGCGGCCTGGCCGTCGCCTTCGTCGAGTGTTGAGCCCGCTGCCGGCAGGCTGCCTGTAGGTGCGGGCTTGCCCCGCGAAGCGATGTGACTGACAGCTCGCAATCGCGGGGCAAGCCCGCTCCCACAGATCCCAAGTTATTCATACGCAACAAAAACAACTACAAGGCAATATCGATGACTGATGTAAATAGCACCACGACCCTTCGTGTGGAATCGGCTGCCCCTGCGCAAAGCAAAGCCTGGAACCGCCACGACACTACCTGGGTCCTGGGCCTGTACGGTACCGCCATCGGCGCCGGTACCCTGTTCCTGCCGATCAACGCCGGGGTAGGGGGCTTCTGGCCGCTGCTGATCCTGGCGCTGCTGGCCTTCCCCATGACCTTCTACGCGCACCGCGGCCTGACCCGCTTCGTGCTCTCGGGCAAGCGCGGCGCCAGCGAAGACATCACCGAGGTGGTCGAAGAACACTTCGGCGTCGGTGCCGGCAAGCTGATCACCTTGCTGTACTTCTTCGCCATCTTCCCGATCCTGCTGGTGTACAGCGTCGCCCTGACCAACACCCTGGGCAACTTCATGGAGCACCAGCTGCACATAACCCCGCCACCGCGGGCCGTGTTGGCCTTGCTGTTGATCTGCGGCCTGATGATCGTGGTGCGCAGCGGCCAGGGCATCATCGTCAAGGTCATGAGCCTGCTGGTCTATCCCTTCGTCGCCGCGCTGCTGTTGCTGGCGCTGAGCCTGATCCCCAACTGGAACGGCGCGTTCTTCGCCCAGGCCAGCGAAGGCATGTCCATGGAGCTGTTGATCAAGACCCTGTGGCTGGCGATTCCGGTGATGGTGTTCTCTTTCAACCACTCGCCGATCATCTCGGCCTTTGCCGTCGACCAGAAGCACCGCTACGGCGAGCAGGCCGACCAGAAGAGCGGCAAGATCCTCGCCAGCGCCCATGTGATGATGGTACTGACCGTGATGTTCTTCTGCTTCAGCTGCGTGCTGGCCCTGAGCCCGGCCGACCTTGCGGCGGCCAAGCAGCAGAACATCTCGATCCTGTCGTACCTGGCCAACCACTTCCAGACCCCGGTGATTGCCTTCGTCGCCCCGCTGATCGCCCTGGTGGCGATCACCAAGTCGTTCCTGGGCCACTACATCGGTGCCAGCGAGGGCTTCCAGGGCATGATCATCAAGAGCCTGCGCAGCCGTGGCAAACAATTGCCGGCCAAACGCCTGGAGCAACTGACGGCCTTGTTCATGGTGCTCACCTGCTGGGCGGTGGCCACGCTCAACCCGAGCATCCTGGGCATGATCGAGAACCTCGGCGGCCCGGTGATCGCCTGCCTGCTGTTCCTGATGCCGATGTACGCCATGCACAAGGTGCCGTCCTTGCGCAAATACTCGGGCAAGGCCTCCAACGTCTTCGTGGTGCTGATCGGCCTGATCACCTTGTCGGCGATCCTCTATTCCTTGCTCGCCTGATGCCTTAGTGTAGGGACTCCGTGCCGGGCCTCTGGGGCCTGGCCGTTGTCAAGGAAGCCTGCACCGATGAGCGATTCGACCGTCCACGCCGAACTGGGCGAGATCCCCTACAGCGTCAACCTGTCCGCTGGCGTGAACCAGTGGCTTGCCGATGAAAGCAAGGCACTCGGTGGCCACGACAGCGGCCCCAACCCCCACCAACTGTTGCTCTCGGCCCTGGGCGCCTGCACCGCGATCACTCTGTCCATGTATGCCCGGCGCAAGGAGTGGCCGTTGCAGCATATCCACGTGCAGCTGGATATCACCCGGGAAGATAAAACCACGCCCATGCACACCGAGATCAAGCGGGTGATCGAACTGCACGGTGAACTCGATGCGGCCCAGCGCGAGCGCCTGCTGGGCGTGGCCAATGCCTGCCCGCTGCACAAGCTGCTCAGTGGCAACATTGTCATTGCCAGCCAGTTGGCTGACTGAAGGCCTGTAGGAGCGGGCTTGCCCCGCGATCACGGTCCGCCAATCACACCGTAATCGCGGGGCAAGCCCGCTCCTACCGATCACAGCCTGCGCAGTTAGAGCAGGGCCAGGCTCCTGGGATCGGGCTCGCCGTTATAGAACTGATCCAGGCCAGCCTGGAACAGCGGATGGTCGGGGGCGACGCTGGCGAACAGGGTAAGACAGGAGCGCAGCTTCAGGTCGTCGGGGTGGCCGAGGATCTGCAGGGCGCTCTTGTCCTTGTGCTGCAGCAGGGCGCCGACACATTCCTCAAGACGTGGCCCCAGCAGCGGGTGCTGTAGATAGGCCACGGCCTCCTTGCGTCCGCTGATCGCATAGAAATCGGCGATGTCACTATGGGCCAGGCCATAGAGCTGCGGAAAGATGAACCAGATCCAGTGACTGGTCTTGCGTCCGTTCTGCAACTCTTGCAGGACCTTGCTGTAGACCGGCTGCTGGGCCTCGACGAAACGCTGAAGATCGGAGGGCTCGAACATGATCGTGTTCCTCGTCGTTACGCCAGAACAGTATGCCCCTTCATGGCGTGACCTCAAGGGTTTCCAGGGCCTGGCGCAGCCTGTGCGGCAAGGGCACCGGGCGCCGGCTCAGGCGGTCGACGTAGACATGGACGAAATGCCCCTGGGCCGAGGCCTGGCCACTGTCGTTGGCGAACAGCCCCACCTCGTAACGCACGCTCGAAGTGCCCAGCCGCGCCACCCGCAGCCCACCACAGACCCGGTCGGGGAAGGCGATGGACGACAGGTAGCTGCACTGGGTTTCCACCACCAGGCCGATGGTCGGGCACGTCTGGAAGTCGAGCAGGTCGTGCTCCAGCAGCCAGCCGTTGACCACGGTGTCGAACCAGCTGTAGTAAATGACGTTGTTGACGTGCCCATACACATCGTTGTCCATCCAGCGGGTGGTGATCTCGCGAAAGTAGCGGTAGTCGCCACGCTGCTGCACCAGGGGTTTGCTGGCGTTGGCCTGGGCCGGCGGGGCGCTGTGGAGGGACGGGGTCATGGAAAGCTCCTGAGCGTGGTGAGGGGGTCAGGCGACCTGGAGGGTGGTTTGCGGTGCACGAAACCCGCGCAGGACGATGAAGGCGGCCAACAGGTACAGGCTCATCACCAGGTACAGGCTGTGGCTGGTGCCGCCGCTGGCAGTGTTCAGGGCCGTGGTCAGCGGGGGGCTGATCGCCCCACCCAGGTTGCCGATGCTGCTGACCAGGGCGATGCCGGCGGCCATCGACGCCTTGGGCAGGTACTCGGACACCAGGGCGAAAAACACCGGGGTGATCGAGGTCAGCCCCATGACGGCCAGGCACAGGCCGGCCAGCGACAGCGCCAACGTGCCTTGCGCCAGGACGATCAGGCCCAGGCCGGTGCTGGTCAACAGGGCGCCAGCGGTGAAATGCCAGCGTCGTTCCTGGTGGCGGTCGGAGCTGCGACCGAGCAGGAGCACGCCGGCGATCGCGAAGAACTGCGGCAGTGTCGCGTAGAGGCCGATCTCCAGCAGGTCGGTGACGCCCCAGCTCTTGATCAGGGTCGGGGTCCAGAACACCACGCTGTAGGTGCCGCCGACCATCAGCACATAGGTCAGCGCCAGCATCCAGACCCGGGTGTCACGCAGGAACCGACCCAGCGAGCCGTGCTCGGCCTTGGCGCTGCTCTGGCCCTCGGCATCGAACGCCTGGCGCAGTTGGGTCTTCTCTGCGGGGCTCAACCATGAGGCCTGTTCGGGGCGGTCTACCAGGCAGAACCAGGCCAGGATGCCCAGCAGGGGCGCAGGCAGGCCCTGGACCAGGAACAGCCACTGCCAGCCGTGCCAGCCGTTGATTGCGTCGAAGTACTTCATGATGGCGCCCGACAAGGGCCCGGCGATCAGGCTGGCGGCAATGGCGCCGAGCATGAAGATGCCGATCATCCGCGCGCGCCGCGCCGGTGGGTACCAGTAGGTCAGGTAGAGCAGGGCGCCCGGGGTGAAGCCGGCTTCGAACACGCCGAGCAGAAAACGCAGGACATAGAACTGGGTCGGGGTCTGCACGAACATCATCGCTATGGCCACCAGGCCCCAGCAGACCATGATGCGCAGCAGGGTCTTGCGTACGCCGATCCGTTCCAGCATCAGGTTGCTCGGCACCTCGAACAGCAGGTAGCCGACGAAGAAGATCCCCGCGCCCAGGGCGTAGACAGCGTCGCTGAAGGCCAGCGTTTCCTTCATCTGCAACTGCGCGTAGCCGACGTTGATGCGGTCGAGGAAGGCCACCACGTAGGCGGCCAGCAGCAGCGGCATGATGCGCCAGCTGATCTTGCGAAACAGTGTCCGGTCATCCGGGGTGGCTGTCGGGTTCATCGCTGTCTCCGGGTTGTTGTTCTTGTTGTGAGGGGGCTCGGGCCGTTGTTTGCGCAAAGGCGGCAGGCTGGATGTTGCGTGCGTTGCAGGGCAGCGCACCCTCCCTGTTCGGGGGGGATAGGGAGGGGAGGAGTGGAGGGTCGCTGGCAACCTACCCGCTTAGAGGGGGGGGAGTGGCGGCCTGGCGGCCTAAGGTGGGGCAAAGGCGTCCGCAAGAGACGCAACCGTCGAACTCATCGAAATCAAAGGTATAACAATGATTCCTCGCACCCTTTTCGATCATGAGCATGAAGCCTTCCGCGACACGGTCCGGCGCTTCCTCGCCGAGGAATGCACGCCGTTCCATGAGCAATGGGAAGAAGACCACCTCGTGCCCCGGCGGATCTGGCAGCGTGCCGGTGAGCTGGGCATGCTCAATGCCACCACCCCGGAGGCCTATGGCGGCCTGGGCGTGGACCGCAGGTTTTCGATGATCGCGGTGGAAGAGGTGGCCCGTGCCGGGCTCTCGGGCCTGAACGGCTTCAACGTGCATGACATCTGCGCCGGTTACCTGATCAACTTCGGCACCGAGCAGCAGAAACTGGAGTGGCTGCCGAAGATGGCCAGCGGCGAGGCCATCGCCGCCGTGGCCATGACCGAAGCGGACACCGGCTCCGACCTGCAGGCGGTCAAGACCCGGGCGGTGCTCGACGGTGACGAGTACGTCATCAACGGCGCCAAGACCTTCATCTCCAACGGCACCAACAGCGACATCATCGTGGTCATCGCCAAGACCGGCAGCAGCGGCAAGGGCTCGCGGGACATCTCGCTGATCCTGGTGGAAGCCGATCGCGCCGGGGTCAGCAAGTCCCGGCCGCTACGCAAGGTCGGCATGCACGCCCAGGACACCACCATGCTGTTCTTCGAGAACGTGCGGGTGCCGAAAGCGAACATCCTCGGCGGCGAGCCGGGCCAGGGCTTCTACCAGTTGATGAAGGAGCTGGCCTGGGAGCGCCTGAGCATCGGCCTGCTCGCCGTGGCCGCGAGCCAGGCGGTGCTGGAACAGACCCTCGACTACACCCGTGAGCGCAAGGTCTTCGGCAAGCCGATCATCGACTTCCAGAACTCGCGCTTCAAACTGGCCGAGCTCAAGACCGACATCGTCCTGGGGCAGACCTATGTCGATCGCTGCATGGAGCTGGAACTGCAACACGCGCTGAGCCCGGAGGCGGCGGCCGCGGCCAAGCTCTGGTGCACCGAGTTGTACTCGCGGGTGGTCGACCAGTGCGTGCAACTGCACGGCGGCAATGGCTACATGCTCGAATACCCGGTCGCCCGCCATTACCTGGACAGCCGGGTCAACCGCATCTATGGCGGTGCCAACGACATCATGCGTGAGCTGGTGGCGCGCAGCCTCTGAAACGCTTCGTTACACCGGGCCGGCGACTTGCGCTGGCTGTACTGACTTTTGGCCAGCGTTGGGGTAAAAATCTGACGGGGTAGCCAGGTGGGAGCGGCCTTGCGCCGCGATGGGCTGCAGTGCAGCCCCAACGAAGCAATCGCTGCGCCCGGCAAGCGACCTGTGAATCGGAGAACGCTCAGTACATGCATACCGACAAACTGCTGGTGTCGACCAAATTCGCGCCGCCGCGCATCGGCCCCCAGACCATCCTGCGCCAGCGCCTGCTTGAGCAACTGCAGTGTATGGCGCAATGCCGCGTGGGCCTGGTCACCGGTAGCCCGGGGTTCGGCAAGACCACGCTGCTGGCCCAGTGGCGCCAGGCGATGATGCGCTCCGGCGCGGAGGTGGCCTGGCTGTCGCTGAGTGCCGACGACAAGCACCTGGCGATTTTCTTCGCCTACTTGCGCGGTGCCCTGCAGCGCCTGGGCATTGCCCTGGACAGCGGCATCCCCCTGGAAGGTGCCAGGCCCGAGTTCATCGATGAGGTGGTGGCGGCCATCGTCGAAGGGGCTGGCGCAATCAACAAGGAACTGTTCCTGGTCATCGACGACTACCAGCACGTCACCGATCCGCGCTCCCATCAATTGATGCAGAAACTGCTCGATCACAGCCCCGAGAACCTGCATTTCGTCATTTCCTCCCGGGTCGGCCCGCCGCTGAGCTTCAGCCGGCTGCGCCTGAGTGGCCAGTTGGTCGAGCTTGATTGCGCGGCCTTGCCCTTCGATCTGGCTGAGTCGCGGGCCTTCCTGGAACAGAGCCTGGCGGCCTTGAAGCTCAGTCCCGAGGAGCTGCACCAGATCCATGAGCTCACCAGCGGTTGGCCGGCCACCCTGCAGCTGGTGATCATCCTCCTGCGCAGCGACCCGGACTCGCGCAGTGCCCTGCGCGAGATGGGTTGGCGCTCGGACGACCTGCAGAGTTACCTGGCGGAAAACGTCATGGCCCACCTGCCGCCGGAGCTGGCGACCTTCATGGAACGTGTCAGCATCTGCCGGCGCTTCAACGCCTCGCTGGCCCAGGCGGTGACTGGCTGTGAATCGGCCCAGGCCATGCTCAAGCAACTCGACGAAGAAAACCTGCTGATCTTTCGCGTCGAAGCCGATGACCGCCAGCCCTGGTATCGCTTTCACGCCCTGTTCGCCGACTTCCTCGTCACACGCCTGGCCCGTCGCGACAGCGGTTCGCAGACCGAACTGCATTACCGCGCCGCGCGCTGGTTCGCCGAGCGCAAGCTGTTGGCCGAGTCGGTACGCCATGCCACCCTGGCCGGCGACCTGAGCTTTGCCGCGCAACTGATCGAGCGCGCCGCACCGGCGACCTGGAGCCTGAGCCAGCTCAGCCCCTTGCTGCGCCTGCTCGACCGCTTGCCTCAAGACATCCTGTTCTCGCGGCCACGCTTGTTCTTCCTCGGTTGCCTGGCCTACGCGCTGACAGCCCGTCCGGCCAAGGCCGAGGCCTGGCTGGAGCAGTTCCAGCGCAGTGGCGCGGCGCAGCAGGCCGACGTCGCCTACCGGCTGCCGCTGGTGCAGGCGGCCATCGAGGTCCAGCGTGACCGCACCGAACCGATCATCGGCTTGCTCAAGGACTTCCAGGCCTTGCCCGACGACTATTCGGCCACCCGGTTCGGTGCGCCGGCGCTGCTGGCCATCGCCTACGCGGCCGCCGGACGGATCGAGGAAGCCTTGCAGTGCCTGGACGACAATCCCATTCCCGAGGCCGAGCGCGACGCCGAGATGGCCCTGGTCGCCGAAGGCGCGCGTACCCTGTGTTACCTGCAGGCTGGCCGGGTGCAGGAAGCCGAGCGCATCGGTACCGCGCAGCTGGCCCGCGCCGTGGCGGTCCATGGGCATCGCTCGGCCAGCGCCTACCTCGGCGCCGCCACCCTGGCCGAGGTGTACCGCGAGCTGGACCGCACCGACGAGGCGCGGGAGATCCTCGCCAATCGCAACGGCCTGCTGCAGTGGGCCATGCCTGACACCATGCTGCGTGCGACCATCTGCCGGGCACGCCTGGATGTGCTGCAGGACAGCGCGGCAGTGGCCATGGCCTTCCTCGAGCGCCAGGAACGTCACTTCCGCTCCATCGGCCAGGACCGTGCCCTGGTCCACTGCCTGGCCGAACAGGCGCGCATCGCCTTGCTCGACAACGACAAGGCCGGGGCCTCCGAGCGGGTCGCCAGGTTGCAGGTCCTTGCCGGCAACTACCAGGGGGCGAGCGGCTTTCAGGCCGACATCCCGGCGATCGCGGCGCTGGCCAATGCCCGTCTGCAGCTCTCCACCAACTACCCGGCCAAGGCACTGGACGAGTTGCAGCGCCTCTACGCCTACGCCGGGCAGTTCAGGCGCGGCCAGCTACAGGTGATGGCGCAGGTGTTGATGGCCTGCGCCCATGCCGACCTGCTGCAACCGGAACAGGCCCAGGCGCATCTGCTCGCCGCCCTGTCCCAGGGGCGCGAGCTGGGTCTGGTACGGACCTTCCTGGACGAAGGCGAGGGGCTGCGCAAGTTGCTCGCCGGGCTTGCCGGCAGAGCCCCGAATGCCGAGGACGAGGCTTACCTGGCACGCCTGCTGGAGCGCTTCGGCACGGCCAGCGTCGGCCGTGGCAGCGAGTCGTCGGGCGGTGGCGCAAGCTCTGTGCTCACGCCCCGGGAGCTGGCGATCCTGCAACTGATCAGCCAGGCCATGGCCAACAAGCGTGTGGCCCTGACCTTGAACATTTCGTTGGAAACGGTGAAGTGGAACCTGAAGAACATCTACGTGAAGATGGGGGTTTCCAGCCGCTATGACGCGGTGTCCTGGGCGCGCAAGCACGGCCTGATCGAGTAAGTGCGAAAACACCGACGCAGGTCACCCGTGGCGTTGCGTGGACGCCACGGGAGGTGCCGTCGCCGGTATTTCGCCGGGCCAGTCTAGGGTCGCCGGCGGCTTGCCCGCCAACCCCTGAAGGGGGGGGCGCCAGTGCGAATTCCACAGCCCTTCACATCCCCCCCTCCCTGAGGGGGCGGCTCGCCGGAACCTGCTCCTATGATCGATCCAGAGCCCCTGTAAAGGTGGCGAAACGACGACCTAGGAGAGAACCAGCAATGATTCCGCGTAGCCTGTTTGATCATGAGCACGAGGAGTTTCGCAGCAGCGTGCGGCGCTTCCTGGCGCAGGAGTGTGCGCCTGGCCTTGAGCAGTGGGAAGCCGATCATCGGGTGCCCCGGGAAATCTGGAAACGCGCCGGTGCGCTGGGCATGCTCAACGCCACCACCCCTGAAGCCTACGGCGGCCTGGGCCTGGACCGGCGCTTCTCGATGATCGCCACTGAGGAAATCTACCGCGCGGGCCTGGCCTCGGGGCTGATCGGCTTCGGCGTGCACGATATTGTCGCCGGGTACCTGGTGAACTTCGGCAGCGAAGCGCAAAAGCAGGCCTGGCTGCCGAAGATGGCGGCGGGCGAGGCCATCGGCGCGGTGGCCATGACCGAGCCGGACACCGGCTCCGACCTGCAGGCGGTCAAGACCCGCGCGGTGCTCGAGGGTGACGAGTACGTCATCAACGGCGCCAAGACCTTCATCTCCAACGGTACCCACTGCGACGTCGTGGTGGTGGTCGCCAAGACCGGCAACAGCGGCAAGGGCGCCCAGGACATCTCGCTGATCCTGGTCGAAGCCGACCGCGCAGGCTTCAGCCGCTCGCGGCCCTTGCGCAAGGTCGGCCTGCACGCCCAGGACACCACCATGCTGTTTTTCGAAGACGTGCGCGTGCCGAAGGAGAACCTGCTGGGCGGCGTGGCCGGGCAGGGCTTTATCCAGCTGATGAAAGAGCTGGCCTGGGAACGCCTGTCCATCGCCGTCAGCAGTGTCGCCGGCGCCGAAGCGGTGCTGGAAAGCACCCTTGAGTACACCCGCGGCCGCACCGTGTTCGGCAAGCCGATCTTCGAGTTCCAGAACACCCGCTTCAAGCTCGCCGACCTGAAGATGCAGCTGGCGGTGTCGCAGAACTACGTCGACCGCTGCATGGAGCAGTGCCTGGCGCGCAGCCTCAGCCCGGAAGCGGCGGCTGCCGCCAAGCTGTGGTGCTCGGACCTGTACACCAAGGTGGTGGACGAGTGCCTCCAGCTGCACGGCGGCAACGGCTACATGCTCGAGTACCCGGTGGCCCGTCACTACCTCGATCACCGCGTCCTGCGCATCGCCGGCGGCGCCAACGACATCATGAAAGACCTGGTCGGGCGCACGCTCTGATCCGGGCCGCAGAGGAATACCTATGGAATACCTGATTCCCCGTACGCTGTTCAGCACCGAGCACGAAGAATTCCGCCGCGCCGCCCGCCGCTTCATGGAAGAGGAGGTCGCACCGTTCCACGCCCAGTGGGAAAAGGACAAGTGCGTGCCCCGCGAGGTGTGGCGCAAGGCCGGTGAGCTGGGCATGTTGCTGCCCTCCATGCCGGAAGAATACGGCGGCCCCGGTGCCGACCGGTTGTTCGACATGGTCTTCTCGGAAGAATTCATGCGCATCGGCGCCACCGGCCTGATCGGTTTCGGCGTGCACGGCCTGGTGGCCTTCTACATCCTCAACTACGGCACCGAGGCGCAGAAGCAGGCCTGGCTGCCGCGAATGATCGCAGGCGAAGCGGTCGGCGCCATCGCCATGACCGAGCCCAACACCGGCTCGGACCTGCAGGCGGTACGCACCCGCGCCGTGCAGGACGGCGATCAGCTGGTGCTCAACGGCTCCAAGACCTTTATTTCCAACGGTGCTTCCTGCGACCTGGCGCTGGTGGTGTGCAAGACCGGCACCAGCGGCAGCGCCAAGGATATCTCGCTGGTTATCGTCGAGAAGGAGCGCGAGGGCTTCAGCCGTTCGCAGCCGCTGGAAAAGATCGGCCTGCATGCCCAGGACACCAGCATGCTGTTCTTCGACGACTGCCGCGTGCCGGTCGAGAACGTGCTCGGCGGGGTGCAGGGCCAGGGTTTCTACCAGCTCATGCACGACCTGGCCTGGGAACGGATCATCGGTGCGGTGGGCTTCCAGGCCCAGGCCGAGGCGGCGCTGGAGCAGACCATCGACTACACCCGCACGCGCATCGTGTTCGGCAAGCCGGTGCTGGATTTCCAGAACTCGCGCTTCACCCTGGCGCAACTGAAGACCGAGGTGCAGATCGGCCGCTCCTGGGTCGACAGCTGCATGGCCTTGCTGCTGCAGGGCGAGCTGACTGCCGAAACGGCGGCGGTGGCCAAGTACTGGACTGCCGAACTCAGCAGCCGGGTGGTCGATGCCTGCCTGCAACTGCACGGCGGCAACGGCTACATGACCGAATACCCGATCGCCCGCCTGTACCTGGACACCCGCGGCAACCGCATCTGGGGCGGTACCAACGAAATCATGAAAGAAATCATCGCTCGCACCTTGTGAGCGCGATCTAGAGGAGTGCAAACGTGTCTCAAGAAATTCGCTTCGACGGTAAAGTCGCCATCGTAACCGGCGCCGGCAACGGCCTGGGTCGCGCCCATGCCCTGTTGCTGGGGGCACGCGGCGCCAAAGTAGTAGTCAATGACCTGGGTGTCACCACCGCGGGCCTGGGCAGCTCCAGCGCCGCCGCGGATGCGGTAGTCGCCGAAATCCGCGCCCTGGGTGGCGAGGCGGTGGCCGACTATCACTCGGTGACCGAGGGCGAGAAAATCGTCGCCACCGCGCTCGAGGCCTTCGGTACCGTCGATATCCTCATCAACAACGCCGGCGTGCTGCGCGACACCTCGTTCCACAAGATGAGCGAAGAACAGTGGGACCTGATCCAGGACGTCCACGTCAAGGGCGCCTTCCGCCTGACCCATGCGGTATGGCCGATCATGCGCGACAAGGGTTACGGCCGCATCGTCATGACCGCCTCCGGCGCCGGCATCTTCGGCAACTTCGGCCAGTGCAACTACGCCACTGCCAAGGCCGGCCTGATCGGCTTTGCCAGCGCCCTGGCGATCGAAGGCGCGAGCAAGAACATCCGCGTCAACACCATCGCCCCGATCGCCGCTTCGCGCATGGTGATCGCCAGCGGCATCTTCCCCGAGGCGTTGCATGACAAGCTCAAGGTCGAAGACGTCGCACCGCTGGTGGGCTGGCTGTGCAGCGAGCAGTGCGAAGACACCGGCGGCCTGTTCGAGGTCGGTGGCGGCTTCCACGCCAAGTACCGCTGGGAGCGTTCCCAGGGGCGCTTCCTGCACACCGACGGCCTGAGTCCGGAGCTGGTGCGCGACAACTGGGCGCGCATCACTCGCTTCGACGAGCACAGCGTCCACCCCGCCAATGGCGGTGAAAGCTTCACCGAGCTGTTCGCGCGCATGGAGTCGCCGGCCAAGGGCGGCAACGCCTACGTCGACATGGAAGTGGCGGCCAACGCGGTGTCGTACCTGGAGACCGAGTACGATCAGAACGACGCCGCCCTGTATGCGCTGGCCGTCGGCGCCGCCAAGGACCCGCTGGACCGCACCGAACTGCTCTACGTCAACGAGTTCACCGGTGACGACTTCCGCGTCCTGCCGACCATGGCCGTGTTGCCGGCCACCGAAGTGTTCCTGCGCGCCGCCAAATCCGGCGAGCCGCAGATCGAAGGCCTGAACCTGCCGTTCGCCAAGGGCCTGCATGGCGAGCAGTACACCGTGATGTACCGGCCACTGCCACCGAAGGCCAAGCTCAAGCACACCATGCGCCTGAAGGCGGCCATCGACAAAGGCAAGAGCTCGGTCAGCGTGCTGGCCATCGAGACCACCGACGAGCACGGCACGCCGCTGTTCTACAACGAAGTCACCGGCTTCTACCCGGGCGTCCCGGGCGCAGGCCTTGAGCGTGTGGCCAGCGAAGAGATCAACCTGCCGCCGGCCCGTGAGCCCGACGCTGTGCTGGCTGACACCACCGACGTCAACCAGGCCCTGTTGTATCGCCTGTGCGGTGACTGGAACCCGATGCACGTGGATCCGGACTATGCCGCCAAGGCCGGTTACGAGAAGCCGTTCCTGCACGGCCTGTGCACCTTCGGCTACCTCGGCCGCCATGTGATCAAGGCTTTCTGCGACAACGATTCGCGCCTGTTCAAGAGCGTGCGCGCCCGTTTCGCTTCCATCGTGATGCCTGGCGATACCCTGGAAACCCGCATGTGGCGTGAGTCGCCGACCCGCATCGTGGTGCAGATGCGCGCCGTGGAGCGGGATGTGATCGTGTTGAAAAATGGTGCGGTCGAACTGTTCGAGTCCGTGCCGGCCTGACCCCTGGCCACCTGCCGCGCCCCGAAACGGGCGCGGCAGCTTTCTATTTCAGGAGCGCACGATGCAACGTTGCGTCAATGTGATTGGCGTAGGAATGTCGCCCTTCAGTCCGGTTGCGCTGAACCCGGGCCTGGATGCCCTGATCGGCACCACGGTGCTCCAGGCACTCGGCGATGCTGGTGTGTCGGCAAGCGCCCTTGATCGGGTCCTGGTCGCCTCGGACCCGATCGAGGGCGCGACCCTGCAGCGTGCGCTGCAACGCGCGGGGCTGGCCCGGGTAGCGCTGCAACACTGCGCGCAAGACGCCGTGGAGGGCAGTATCCTGATCGCGCGTGCGCGTCAGGCCATCCTCCTGGGCCAGGCCGAGTGCGTGCTGGTACTGGGCGTGCAGGCTGCGCTGGCGGCGCCCGCGAGCGTGACTACCCTGGCGCCACTGGGCGTGACCGCGTGTGAATACATGCGCCGCTACCAGGCCCGGCGAGAGACCTTCGCCATGATTGCGGTCAAGGCGCGCCAGCATGCCGCGCTCAACCCCCTGAGCGCCTTCAGCCAGGTGTTGAGCCTTGACCAGGTGCTGCAGGCCGGGATGATCGCCGAACCGCTCACCCATCCGCAGTTCGCCTGGCCCAGCGTCGGTGTCGCCGCCGTGCTGCTGTGCTCCGGCGAGTTTGCCAGGCGCCACTGCCCGGGACCGAAAGTGCGCATGCTCGCCCAGGCCTGCGTGTCACCGCTGCAGGTCAGCGGCCAGGAGCCGGGATCGACCTTCGGGGTCGATTACGACCTCAACGTCGCCGCTGCCCGCGAGCTGTACGAGCAGGCGGGCAGGGGCGCGCAGGAGGTCGGGGTGTGCGAACTGCACGACAGCAGTACCCTGGGTGAATTGCTGCTCTACGAGGCGCTGGGTTTGTGCCCCGAGGGCGATGCCGAGAAGCTGGTCGAGGATGGCGACAACACCTATGGTGGCAACCTGGTCGTCAACCCGTCCGGCGGGTTGCTGTCATTGGGGCAGGCCGTAGCGGCGAGTCCGCTGGCACAATGCATCGAGCTGGTGCACCAGCTGCGTGGCAGCGCCGCTCGACGCCAGGTCGTCGACGCGCAATTGGCCCTGCAGCACCAGACGGGCACCGACGGTACAGTGATTGCCACGCTTTATCAGCGCGATTGAGTCAACGCGGCGGGCACAGACAGAATAATTTCAATGGGTGGAACACCACCCCTCGGATGCAGGAACTGCCATGAACAACAACAATAAGCACCCTACACTGTTGCATCGCTTCCTTCACTGGGAGCGCAGCACAGCCGATTCGATCTACCTGACCCAGCCCCTGGCCGATGGCAGTGTGCAGGACTACAGCTGGGGCGAAGTGGGCGACCAGGCGCGGCGCATGGCCGCGCACCTGCAGAGCCTCGATTTGCCGGCACAGTCCTCCATTGGCATCTACGCCAAGAACAGCGCCCACTGGATCATCGCCGACCTGGCGATCTGGATGGCCGGGCATGTCAGCGTGCCGCTGTACACCACCGCCAATGCCGACACGGTGCGCTATGTGCTGGAACATGCCGAAGTGCGCCTGCTGTTCGTCGGCCGCCTGGAAGGTGACCGGGCTGGCTGGGAGGCGGTCCGCGCCTCGGTTCCCGCCAGCCTGCCGCTGATCGACCTGCCGATGTCGGCGTGTGGCGAAGGCCAGGCCTGGGCGGATATCGTCGCCCGTACCGCGCCGTTGCAGGCGGTGGTCGAGCCCGCGCCCGAGGCCTTGGCCACCATCATCTATACCTCCGGCAGCACCGGCGATCCCAAGGGCGTGATGCACAGTTTCGGCGCCATGTATGCCGCGCCGGCGGTCACCGGGTGCATGTATGCCGACGGCAAGGGCACCCACAGCGGTGACCGCCTGTTGTCCTACCTGCCCCTGGCCCATACCGCCGAACGGGCGGTGGTGGAGGCGGTGTCGCTGTACAGTGGCTGCCGGGTGTTCTTCAACCTCGGGCTTGAGACCTTCAGCGACGACCTGCGCCGTGCGCGGCCGACCATCTTCCTGTCGATGCCGCGCTTGTGGGGCAAGTTCTACCAGGGCATCAACGAACGCATCGATCCGGCTACCCAGGCCAAGGTGTTCGCCGATCCGGTTGAGGGCAAGCTGATGAAGGCGCAGATCCTCTCGGCGCTCGGGCTTGACCAGGTGCACACCGGCCTGTCCGGTTCGGCGCCGTTGCCGGTCAAGGTCATGGAGTGGTACCGCCAGCTGGGCCTGGAGCTACTCGAAGGCTATGGCATGTCGGAAAACTTCGGCACCTCGCACTTCAGCCTGCCGGGGCAGGTGCGGGTTGGTTATGTCGGCGCGGCGATCCCGGGGGTGCAATGCCGTATCGGTGAAGACAACGAGATCCTGGTCAAGAGTCCGGCGCAGATGCTGGGCTACTACAAGCTGCCTGAGCTGACGGCCCAGAGCTACACCGCCGATGGCCTGTTCTGCACCGGCGATCGTGGCGAGTTGGACGAGCAGGGGCGCCTGCGCATTACCGGGCGGGTCAAGGAGCTGTTCAAGACCGCCAAGGGCAAGTACGTGGCGCCGGTGCCGATCGAGGCCAGGCTGGGCAACCACCCGCGGGTCGAGGCCTCCTGCGTGACCGGCGTCGGCCTGCCGGCGCCGCTGGCCTTGCTCAATGTGTCGGCCGACACCCGTGCTGTGCTGGCGACAGCCGAGGGCCGGGACAAGGTTACCACCGAGCTTGAGGTGTTCCTGGCCGAGGTCAATGCCCAGTTCGAGGCGCATGAGCAACTGGCGTGCCTGGTGGTCGTCGCCGAGCCCTGGACCATTGCCAATGCGCTGCTGACACCGACCTTGAAGATTCGCCGCAACCTGATCGAGGATCGGTATCACCGCGAGGTCGAGAGCTGGGGCGCCAGTCGTTGCAAGGTGATTTTCGAGTAGCTGCGGGAGCGTTGTTGAACCGGGCCGGTCCTTTGCGACCGGCCTTTTCTTTTTTGCGTAGGGCCGATCGCAGCCTGGCGGCAGCTCCCACAGGTTCCCCTGCAAGTGCATGACTACTGTGGGAGCTGGCGAAGCCTGCGATCGACTGCGCAGCAGTCGCAACCCGGCCACCACGGAGGGTCAGATATTCGGCGGTGGAGGTATCGCAGCCTGTCGGCAGCTCCCACAATGCCCCTGCAACCAGGTGACTACTGTGGGAACTGGCGAAGCCTGCGATCGACTGCGCAGCAGTCGCAACCCGGCCACCACGGAGGGTCAGATATTCGGGGTGGAGGTATCGCAGCCTGTCGGCAGCTCCCACAATGCCCCTGCAACCAGGTGACTATTGTGGGAGCCTGCGATCGACTGCGCAGCAGTCGCAATCCGGCCATCGCGGTGGGTCAGATATTCGGCGGTGGAGGTATCGCAGCCTGTCGGCAGCTCCCACAATGCCCCTGCACCAGGTGACTACTGTGGGATCTGGCGAAGCCTGCGATCGACTGCGCAGCAGTCGCAATCCGGCCATCGCGGTGGGTCAGATATTCGTCGGTGGAGGTATCGCAGCCTGTCGGCAGCTCCCACAATGCCCCTGCAACCAGGTGACTATTGTGGGAGCTGGCGAAGCCTGCGATCGACTGCGCAGCAGTCGCAACCCGGCCACCACGGTGGGTCAGATATTCGGCGGTGGAGGTATCGCAGCCTGTCGGCAGCTCCCAAAATGCCCCTGCAACCAGGTGACTATTGTGGGAGCTGGCGAAGCCTGCGATCGACTGCGCAGCAGTCGCTATCCGGTAACCTCGGTGTATCGTGTTCGGCCGCGGCTACAAAAACGCCCTGCAGTTGCAGGGCGTTCAGGTCGATACCTGTAGGCGCGGGCTCAGCGAATACCCGCGTTGCGCAGGGCTGCCGGGGTGAAGTCAGCCAGTTTGGTCCGGCCTCCGTACTGCGGCGCCAGCTTCGCTTCGTTGCTCATGGTGGCGACAATGTAACGCCCGGCAATCAGGTCATAGAAACCTTGCGCCGCCGGCGCGTTCAGGCCTTTTTCAAAGTTGTTGTAGGTGTAGTTTTCGCCCACGCGCCACAGCTGTCCACGCCCGTCGTAATGGTCCACCTCGGCCAGCACCCAGGTGTCTTCATCGAAGTACATGTCGCGCTTGGCATAGATATGCCGTTCACCCGGCTTGAGCGTGGCCTGCACATGCCACACCCGGTGCAGCTCGTAGCGGGTCAGGTCCTGGTTGATGTGGCCCGGCTTGATGATGTCGGCGTACTTCAGGCTCGGCGACTGCAGCTTGTAGTTGTTGTAGGGGATGTACATCTCCTTCTTGCCGATCAGCTTCCAGTCATAACGGTCGGGCGAGCCGTTCATCATGTCGGCGTTGTCGGAGGTGCGCATGCCGTCGGAGGCCAGGCCCGGGGCATCGTAGGCCAGTTGCGGGGCGCGGCGTACACGGCGCTGGCCGGCGTTGTAGGTCCAGGCCTTGCGCGGGTCACTGACCTGGTCGATGGTCTCGTGGGCCATGGACACGGTGCCGGCCAGGCGTGCCGGGGCGTTGACGGCGAAGATGTAGTAGTACAGGACATTCTTCGCCGCTTGCGGGTCTACGCCATCCATGTACTGCGGGAAGCTGTTCTGGTCATGGGTCTCGACGATGGTGTAGTCGCCATTGACCTGCGGAGCGGCCTGCACCGACCAGCGTTCGATGTTGTCGCCACGGTAGCGGGTGACGTAGTTCCAGTAGACCTCCACGCCGCTCTTGGGAATCGGGAAGGCGTAATAGCGCGAGTCGGCGAAGTTGCCCAGGCCATTGCCATTGCTGACCAGCTGGACACCGACCGCGCTCTTTTTCGCCAGGTCATAGATCTTCGCCGGGGCCATGGCGGTACGGTGGCTTGGATAGACCGGGATCTTGTAGGTGTCCGGATAGCGGGTGAACATCGCCAGCTGGCCGGGGGTCAGCTTGTCCTTGTACTGCTGGGCATTGGCTGCGGTGATGGTGAACAGCGGCTTTTCGTTCTTGAACGGATCGCCGAGGAAGCCCTTGGCATCCACTGGCGCGGCGCCAGCCTTGAGGCCCCCGGTCCAGGCCGGAATGCTGCCGTCGGCGTTGGCTTCCTTCTGCGCCCCCAGCGGGGTGAGGGCGGTGCCCAGTTGAGCCGCTTCCTGTTCGCTGATGGCGGCCATGACGCTGCTGGCCAGCAGGGAAAGTGCCAGGGTTGCCGAGGTGATGATCTTTTTGTGGTTCATGGAGATACCCTCTGTCGGTTGCGACTCAGAAGTTGACGCCGAAGCTGAGCGCGACGTAATCGCGGTCAGTGGTGGTGTTGAATTGGCCGCCAAAGAAGTCCGTGTAACTCAGGCTGGCGGTGTAGGTGTTGAGGTAGTCGGCGTCCACGCCGATGCTGACGGCCTTGGCGCCTTCCTCGAAGTTCGGCCCCCAGCCGTCCACGTCGTGGGACCAGGCCAGGTTCGGCGACAGGTTGATGCCGGCGATGACGTTGGAGTAGTCGAGCTTGGCGCGCAGGCGATAGCCCCAGGAGTCGGTGGTGTAGAAACCGTGGCTGTTGCACTCCTTCTGCGGGTTGCTGGCGGTGGCGCAGACGGTGGCGTTCTGGCTGCCGGGGAACTCGCCGGCGCCGTATACCGGGCTGCGACCGAAACGAATGTCGGTGCCGTTGGCGTCGCCCAGGCCATTGATGCGGTTGTAGCCGACTTCGCCGACCAGGGTCAGGCGGCTGGCGCCCCAGATCTGGTCGATGAAGTGGGTGGCGGTCATCTGCGCCTGCAGCACCGGCATGCGCTTGTAGCCGGGCAAGTCGCCACCCAGTTGTTGCGCGGTTTCACCCGAGGTGAACACCGGTGAGGTCTGGGTGCGCAGGTCGGTGTCGGTGGACTGGGTCGCCGCCAGGTTGAGGTCGGCGGTGTTGATCTGCAGCGGCATGTTCGGCCGGAAGCTGACTTCGCCCGCGACCGAAGTCGGCCCCAGGGTGGTCTGGAAGCTCACGCCATAGAGGCGGATATCTTCCGGGTAGTCGACGAAGTAGCGCGCCGAGCGCACCCGGTCGAACTGGTTCTGTGCCGCGGCGAGCGAGCGTGCCGCGGCAGGCAGGGCGCCCAGCTGGGCGGCGGTGATCGGCGCCACGGTGGTCTGCTTGAAGCTCAGGTAAGGGCTGCGGCTGTGGTAGTTCATGGCGTAGAAGCCGAACTCGGTGTCGTGCAGCTGCGGCACGAACCAGCGCAGCGCCACGCCATACTGGCCGCTGTCACGCGGGTCGTTGTCTTCCAGGCGCGGCATGTAGACGTCATCACGCACCGCGCCGCTGAGGATCTGCGCGGCGGTGGCGGTATTGCGCGCCACACCCGGGGCCAGGTCGGGGCCGGCGAATACCAGGCGGTCGTTGCAGCCCTGGGGCAGGGGGTCGGAGCCGAAGAAGGTGCCGCAATTGTCGACCACCGAATTGTCCCATTCCAGCTGGTAGAACGCCTCGGCGTTGAGGTTCTCGCTCAGGCCCTGGGAGAGGTAGAACATGTTCACCGGCACCAGGCCTTCCTTGACCTCGGCACCCGGGCGGCGCAGGGCGGCGACGTCGATGGGGTTGATGCTGTTGATCGAGTTGCCGATGAAGGTGCTTTCGCCCCAGCTCACCACCTGTTTGCCCAGGCGCACGTTGCCGGCCAGGTCGCCCAGCTCGTAGTTGTGGTAGACGAAGGCATCGAGGAATTCGGCGCCGGATGCCTTGGCCAGGTCGTCACGGCCGCTGTCGTCGATGTCGTAGAACAGGCGGTGCTCGTCCTTGAGTTCAAAGTCGTACCAGTACTTGCCACGCACGAACACGCCGCTGTCACGGTACTTCAGCTCCAGGTCATGCACACCCTTGAAGATCTTCGAGAAGGTCTCGCCCTTCTTGAAGTTCTGCCGGTTGTCGTCGGCGGTGCGGGTGGCCGATTCGCCGCGCAGCCCCACGGTGTTGGCGGCGTTGACGAAGGTCGGATCCGGCCCGCGTACTGCCCAGCTGGCGCCGATGGAAAGGGTCGAATCGAACTGCCCCTCGATTTCGCCGATCTGGAAGTCCAGGGCGTTGGCGCCGGTAGCGGTGCCCAGGCTCACGGCCAGGGCCAGCAGCTGAGGGCGCAGTTCGATGGGCATCAGGTTCGAAGGCCGTTGGCGTTGCGAGCGCGTATGTCGTGCGAAAGTCACGTGATGGTTACCCCTGTGATCTTGTTGTTGTTCTGGTGGACCGCGAGCAAACGCTACCGCCGTGTCTGCCGGTGCTTCCCCCTCCAGAGGGGGGGGAGCCCTCCCTCCTGTCGCCTCCCTCGCGTTCTGTGACCCAGGCCTCAAAGCCCCCTCCACCGGGGGGGGCGTTGTCGGGTCGTGGTTACGTGACCATCGGTTGACGGTTTGCCGTGATCGCCCCGCCAGCGGGCGAAGTCGCAGGCCATGACAACTGACCTTGGAGAAAGTGATGTCGCAGAAAGTATTTGTCGCCGGTGTCGGCATGATCCCGTTTGCCAAGCCTGGCCAGAGCGGTACCTACATCGAGATGGGCGCCCAGGCGATTCGCCAGGCCCTGCAGGACGCCGGTCTGGACTACCGCAAGGTCCAGCAGGCCTACGCCGGCTACGTCTACGGCGATTCCACCAGTGGCCAGTCGGCGCTCTATGAAGTGGGGCTGACCGGTATCCCGGTGATCAACGTCAACAACAACTGCGGCAGCGGCTCCACGGCGCTGTACCTGGCGCGCCAGGCGGTGGAAAGCGGCGCGGTGGATTGCGCCCTGGCGTTCGGCTTCGAGCAGATGCAGCCTGGCGCCCTGAAGTCCCACTGGCTGGACCGCCCGATCACCTACGGCAAGGGCCATGAAGTGGCCGACGCGATCTTCGCCGAAGGCCGCGAGATGCCCGATGCGCTGAAGTTCTTCGGCGGCGCCGGCCGCGAGCACATGCAGAAATACGGCACGAAAATGGAAACCTTCGCCGCCATTCGCGCCAAGGCCAGCCGCCATGCCGCCAACAACCCGCTGTCGGTGTTCAAGAAGGTGGTCACCACCGAAGAAGTCATGGCCGACCAGGTGATCTTCCCGGGGGTGATGACCCGGCTGATGGCCTGCCCGCCGACCTGTGGCGGTGCCGCGGCGATCGTGGTTTCCGAGCGTTTCGCCAAGCAGCACGGCCTGCGCACCGATGTCTGTATCCTGGCCCAGGCGTTGGTCACCGATCAGCCCGAGGCCTTCGATCCACCGTCGTTGATCAGCATCGTCGGCGTCGGCATGACCCGCCAGGCGGCTACCGAGGTCTATGAAAAGGCCGGCGTCGGCCCGGACGAGATCCGCGTCTGCGAGCTGCACGACTGCTTCGCCCATAACGAACTGCTGACCTACGAAGGCCTGGGTTTCTGCCCCGAAGGCGGCGCCGAGAAGTTCGTGCTCGACGGCGACAACACCTACGGCGGTCAGGTGGTGGTCAACCCGTCCGGCGGCCTGCTGTCCAAGGGCCACCCGCTGGGGGCCACCGGCCTTGCCCAGTGCTACGAGTTGACCCACCAACTGCGTGGCAGCGCCGACAAGCGTCAGGTAGAAGGCTTGCATCACGCCCTGCAGCACAACCTGGGCCTGGGCGGCGCCGGCATCGTGACCCTGTTCGGCCGCGGCTGATGACCCGGCGCGCTCGTTGCGGGCGCGCCTTACTACTGACTGACAGGACTGCGTGACATGGCAGACAAGAGTCTCATCGGCCGCTCGCTGGGGGTAACCACCTGTGAAGTGGAAAAAGGCCGCCTGCGCTTTTTCGCCAAGGCCATTGGCGAAACCGATCCGATCTATACCGACGAAGCCGCCGCCCGCGCGGCGGGGCACCGCTCACTGCCGGTGCCGCCCAGCTTTCTGATGTGCCTGGAGGCCGAGGGGCGCGACAGCGACCATATCGTCGAGGACATCTTCGGCTTCGACCTGGGACGCATCCTGCACGCCGAACAGGGTTTCGACTACCACGGCATGGCCTACGCCGGCGATGTGCTGACCTTCGATACCCGGGTGGTGGATGTCTACGAGAAGAAGGGCGGGGCCTTGACCTTCGTGGTGCAGCAGACCCGCGTCAGCAACCAGGATGGCCAGCCTATCGCTGACATCCGCTCGTCGCTCGTGCAGCGCTGAGGAACCCGCCATGAATGCTTTTCAATCGACCGATGTGCAAGTCGGCTTCGAACTGCCGCCGCTGCTGTTGCCTGCGATCAACCGTACCACCCTGGCGTTGTACGCCGGTGCCTCGGGCGACCACAACCAGGTGCATATCGACCTGGACTTCGCCCGCAAGGCCCGCCAGCCGGATGTATTCGCCCACGGCATGCTCTCGGTCGCCTACCTGGGCCGGCTGCTCACCGGCTGGGTGGCGCAGCGACAGATTCGCAGCCTCGCGGTGCGTTTTACCGGCATCACCCAGGTGGGCCACTTCCCCAGCTGCCACGGCAAAGTCACCGAACTGCTTGAGGTCGACGGCGAGCGCCGCGCGCGCCTGGCGATCCGCTGCAGCAACCAGTACGGCGACGACAAGCTGGTCGGCGAAGCCGTCGTGGCCCTGAGCTGAATCCAACAATAACAAGGACAATCCCCATGAAAAAACTCGAAGGTAAAGTCGCCCTGGTCACTGGCTCCGGCCGTGGCATCGGTCGCAGTGTCGCCCTGAAACTGGCCGCCGATGGCGCCCGCGTGGTGGTCAACGACCTGGACGCAGGCCCGGCCGAAGAAGTGGTCGCGCAGATCCGCGATGCCGGCGGCGAAGCCGTCGCCTGCGTGGGCAGCGTCACCGCCGTCGACTTCGCCGAGCGCTTCGTCAAGACCGCGGTCGACAACTACGGCGGCATCGACATCATCGTCAACAACGCCGGCTACACCTGGGACAACGTGATCCAGAAGATGAGCGACGAGCAGTGGTACGCCATCATCGACTGCCATATCACCGCGCCGTTTCGCATCCTGCGTGCCGCCCAGCCGATCATCAGTGCCATGGCCAAGCAGGAAGCCGCCGAGGGGCGGGTGGTCAACCGCAAGGTGGTCAACGTGTCGTCGGTGTCGGCCAGCGGCAACCCGGGCCAGGTCAACTACTCCACCGCCAAGGCCGGGGTGCTGGGCATGACCAAGTGCCTGGCCAAGGAGTGGGGACGGATGAAGGTCAACGTCAACGCCGTGGCCTTCGGTCACATCGAAACCCGCCAGACCCAGCCGGTGGAGGGCGATCCGAACTTCATCAATATCGAAGGCCGCGAGATCAAGGTCGGCATCAGCCCGGCGATCGTCGAGCAGTCCAAGAGCCTGATTCCCCTGGGCCGTCCGGGCAACACCGAGGAAGCCGCAGGGGCCGTGTACCTGTTCTGCATTCCGGAATCGGACTACGTCAGCGGCCAGGTGCTGGTCTGCGGCGGCGGTCTGGGCAACGTCTGATAACCGTGGCGGGGTGCCCCGGCGCTCCGCCATCCCTGGAGTTCATGGCCATGACCCTGTCCATTGCCGGCCAGCCCCGACGCCGGTTGCTGCATACCCGCCAGGTGGTCTGCACCGGATTCGAGCGCGATGACGGTCTGTTCGACATCGAGGGCCGGCTGCTCGACACCAAGGGCGTCGATACCGACTTTCCCTACGGCACCATCCCCGCCAACGGCGTGCTGCACTACATGCGCATCACCATGACCATCGACGAGGAGATGGTGATCCGCCAGTTCAAGGCCGTTTCCGAACAGGCGCCCACGCCCGTGTGCGGGCAGATCAATCGTGCCTACGGGGCCCTGGTGGGGCTGCGTATCGGCCCTGGCTTCAAAAAGCGGGTCGCTGAGCGGGTGGGGGGCATCAAGGGCTGTACCCACCTCACCGAAATGCTCGGCCCGATGGCCACCACCGCTATCCAGACCCTGGCCCCGGTGATGCAGAAGCGCTTGCGCCAGCGTGCCGCCCGCGATCCGGATTTTCGCATGCCCAGGCACTGGGTGATCGGCACCTGCCATGCCTACCACCCCGATGGCGACGCCGCCCACCGCGCAACGGTGTGGAACCCCATCGAGGACCCCTCACAGCACTGAACCGGCCCGGCGCCCGGCGCCAGGCCAGACGACAAGGAGATCGTGGTGAACAAGAATAACATCAAACACCTGTGCCTGGTTGCGTTGCTGGCCCTGGCCAGTCACCTGCAACTGGCCGTGGCCGACGCGCTGACCCCGGCCCAGGCCCGGGTGATCGCCAAGCAGGCCTACATCTACGGCTTTCCCCTGGTGGATCACTACCGCGTCCAGTACACCTATTTCCAGGACCGTGGGCACCCGGAGTTCAAGGCACCGTGGAACACCCTGCACAACACGGCGCGGATCTACACCCCCGACGACAAGGCCTACCCGACGCCCAACGCCGATACGCCATACTCCCAACTGGGCGCCGACCTGCGTGCCGAGCCGCTGGTGCTGACGATGCCGAACGTCGAGGAGGGGCGTTACTACTCGGCGCAGTTCGTCGATGCCTTCACCTACAACTTCGGCTATGTCGGCAGCCGCACCACGGGTAATGGCGGCGGTACTTACCTGCTGGCCGGGCCCGACTGGCAGGGCAGCGTGCCGCCGGGGATCGACCGGGTGCTGCGTTCGGAAACCGAGTTCGCCTTTGTCTTCTACCGCACCCAGCTCAAGGGGCCGGACGACCTGGAGAACGTCAAACGGGTGCAGGCCGGCTACAAGGTCCAGCCGCTGTCGGCGTACCTCGGTCAAGCGGCGCCAGCGCCGGCACCTGCGGTGGATTTCTTCGTGCCGCTTACCGCCGAGCAAGCGCGCAGCAGCCTGGCATTCTTCAAGCAGTTGAATTTCGTGCTCGGCTTCTGCCCGACCCATCCTGCGGAGCAGGGCCTGATGAAGGATTTCGCCAGGCTGGGCATCGGCCCGGGCCAGCGCTTCGACGAGCGCGCACTGCCGGCAGACATTCGCGAGGCCATGCGCGCCGGCATCGCTGACGCCTGGCGGGACTTCGATGCCCTCGGCCAGCAGGTGGCCCGTGGCGAGGTGTCCACCTCGCGTTTTCTGGGGAGCCGCGAGTACCTGGGCGACAACTACCTGTACCGCATGCGCGCGACGGTCACCGGCCTGTATGGCAATGACCGCGAAGAGACCCTCTACCCACCGTTCTACCTCGACGCCGACGGCCAGAAACTGGACGCCTCGCAGCACCGCTACACCCTGCGCTTCGCACCGGGCCAGCTGCCACCGGTCAATGCCTTCTGGTCCCTGACCCTGTACGACGCCAAACGCCTGCTGGTGGCCAACCCGCTGAACCGCTACCTGATCAACTCGCCGATGCTGCCGGACCTCAAGCGCGATGCCGATGGCGGTGTGACCCTGTACATCCAGCACCAGCAGCCGGACAAGGCGCTGCTGGCCAACTGGCTGCCCGCGCCGGACGGCCCGTTCTACATCGCCGGCCGCCTGTACTGGCCCAAGCCCGAGGCCCTCGACGGTCGCTGGCAGGCACCCAGGGTTCAACGGATAGATTGATCACCTCACAACAGGAATAACAACAATGAAAGACCTGAAAGTACTGCTGGCGGCTGCCGCCATCCTCGCGGCGTGCCTGCCGCTGGCCCATGGCGATGCGTCGCCGGCAACGCCGGTGGCGGTCAGCGTCGACAACTTCATCCGCGCCGAGACCGACCGCTATTTCGACCTCACCGTCAAACGCGGCGGCTTCGGCACCTTCGCCCATTGGCGCAACCTGATCCCGGTGGAGCGTCCGACCGTGGTCCGGCCCAACCGCGACACCCTGTACTCCACGGCGGTGTTCGACCTGGACGCAGGGCCCGTCAGCGTGACCCTGCCCGATGCCGGCGAGCGGTTCATGTCGTTGATGATGATCGACGAGGACCACCAGGTGGTGGGCGTTCATTACGGCGCGGGGGAGTACAGGCTGAGCAGGGCGGACGTCTCGACCCGTTATGTGCTGTTCGGCGTGCGTACCCTGATCAACTCGGCTGAGCCGCAGGAACTGGAGCAGATCAAGGTGCTGCAGGATGCCATCGTGGTCAAGCAGGCCAACGGCCCGGGACACTTCCAGGTGCCGGACTGGGACGAGACCAGCCGGGCGCAGGTCAGGAAAGCCCTGCTGGCCCTGGGCTCGACCCTTGAGGATTCCCGCGGCATGTTCGGCAAGCGCGGCGAGGTGGACCCGGTGCGGCACTTGATTGGCAGTGCCATGGCCTGGGGCGGCAACCCTGAGAAGGACGCCTATTACCAGGTGGTCACGCCAGCGCATAACGACGGGCAGACGCCGTATCGACTGGATGTCGCCAAGGTGCCGACGGGGGCGTTCTGGTCGATCAGTGTGTATGACGCGCAGGGGCAGTTTCGCAAGAATGACCTGGAGGCCTACGCCCTGAACAACCTGACGGCGCGCAAGGGCGAGGATGGCAGTGTCTCGGTACGCTTTGGCGGCTGCACGGCGGCGCACGCCAACTGCCTGCCGATCATGCCGGGGTGGAACTACATGGTGCGCTATTACCTGCCGGGCCAGCCGATCCTGGACGGCAGCTGGAAACTGCCTGAGGCGCGACCGGCTTCTTGAGTCGCTGTTGCGACCGCTGCGCGGTCGATCGCAGGCTGCGCCAGCTCCCACAGGGTCCGGGTATGTACAGAGCCCTTGTGGGAGCCAGCTGCCACAGGGTCCGGGTATGTACAGAGCCCTTGTGGGAGCCAGCTCCCACAGTGGTCCGCGTGGGAGCTGGCGAAGCCTGCGATGGGCTGCGAAGCAGCCCCGTTACAGACTCCCCACCAGTTGCCCGCCATCCACCGCCAGCACCGCGCCCGACATGTAGGCGCCAGCCTGGCTCGCCAGCAGCAGGAACGGTCCTTCAAGCTCCTGCAAGCGGCCTAGCCGGCGCATGGGCACCGCCTCGACGATGTAGGCCTGGCCCTTTTCACTGTCGAAGTAGCCATCGGTCATCTCGGTCTTGAAGTACCCCGGGGCAATGGCATTGACCCGGATTTGGTAGCGCGCCAGTTCCAGCGCCAGCGACTTGGTCAATTGCACCACGCCGGCCTTCGCCGCGCAGTAGTGGCTGTAACCGGTGCCCACGCGCAAGCCGAGCATGGAGGCGATGTTGACGATGCTGCCGCCACGCCCGGCACGCGCCAGGCGCTGCGCCGCACACTGGGCTACGCGCCAGACACCGTCGAGGTTGGTCGACAGCATGGCGCTCCAGTCCTGCTCGCTGATCTCCAGCACCCGCTGGCCCTGGCCAATACCGGCGTTGTTGAGGACCACGTCCACCGGCCCGAAGGCGGCCTCGGCGGCATCGAACGCCGCTTCGACGCTGGCGCGGTCGGTGACATCCATGGCCACCGGCAAGGCCTGGCCGCCATCCTCGCGGATGGCCTCGGCCAGTTGCTGCAGGCGTTCCACCCGGCGGGCCGCCAGCACCACACGGGCACCGGCACGTCCGGCGACGCGGGCCAGATGGGCGCCAATACCGCTGGAGGCACCGGTGACCAGCACGGTGTGGCCGGCAAGGGAAAAGAGGTTGGGGGTTTCGTTCATCAGGGGTGTCCTGCAAAGGGGAAGTGGCAGGCTCATCACGTTGGATGACGCCTGCCAGGGTGATCAGAAGCGTTCGATCCGGGTCTTGCCGGCGGCCACCAGGCGTTCGAGCAACGGCGCCGGGGTGAACCACATCCGGCCATATTCGCCCAGGCTCTGGCGATAGTGCTCGATGCCGGCCAGCACCTTGTCCAGGCCCAGCTGTTCGGCATAGTGCATCGGCCCGCCCAGATGAGCCGGGAAGCCGTAGCCGTTGATCCACACCAGGTCGATGTCGCCGGCGCGCAAGGCAATGCCCTCGTCCAGCAGTTGGATGCCTTCGTTGATCAGCATGAACAGGCAGCGGTCATGGATCTCCTGATCGGCGATCGGCCGTCGGGCCACGTGCAGTTCACCGGCCAGGCGCTCGGCCAGGGCGACCACTTCATAGTCATTCTGGCGATTGCGCCCCTCATACAGGTAGAAGCCGCGCCCGGTCTTCTGGCCGTAACGGCCCAGGCTGTACAGCTCGTCGCCGATCCGGCAGTAGCTGGGGTCATGGGCGATGGCGGCACGGTTGGCGTCGCGCACCAGGAAGTTCACATCGACCCCGGCAAGGTCGAGCATGCTGAATACGCCCATGTTCAGGTCAAGGCCTGTGAGCACGGCGTCCACCTGCTCCGGCGTTGCGCCTTCGAGCACCAGGCGATGGGCTTCGCGGGCATAGGGTTCGAGCATGCGGTTGCCGATGAAACCGAAGCACACGCCCGACACCACCGGCACCTTGCCGATGGTGCGGCCCATGCGCAGGGTGGTGGCCAGCACATCGGCGGCGGTTTCCCGGGCATTGACCACTTCCAGCAGGCGCATGACATTGGCCGGGCTGAAGAAGTGCAGGCCGATGACATCCTGCGCACGCGTGGTCACCGCGGCGATCTGGTCGACATCCAGCGATGAGGTGTTGGTCGCCAAAATCGCGCCGGGCTTGCATACCTGGTCCAGCTGGCGGAACACCTCCTGCTTGATCTGCAGTTGTTCGAATACGGCTTCGATCACCAGGTCGGCGTCGGCCAGGTCGGCGTAGTCGAGGGTGCCGGTGAGCAGGGCCATGCGCTGCTCCAGGCGTTCCTCGCTGAGCTTGCCGCGCTTGACGCTGATGCTGTAGTTCTGGCGGATCTGCGCCAGGCCGCGGTCCAGGGCATCGCCCTGGCGCTCCAGCAGGGTCACCGGGATGCCGACATTGATAAAGTTCATGGCAATGCCGCCGCCCATGGTCCCGGCACCGATCACCGCTACCTTGCGAATCGGCCGCAGCGGGGTGCTGGCATCGATGCCGGGTATCTTGCCGGCTTCGCGTTCGGCGAAGAACACATGGCGCTGGGCCTGCGACTGCAGGGAGTCTTCGGCCTGCTTGAACAGCGCTACTTCCCGGGCCAGGCCTTGTTCCAGCGGCAGCAGGCAGGCGGCCTCGACTGCGGAAAACACCAGGCGCGGTGCCAGGCGGCTCTTCCAGCGTGGTTCCTGTTCGGCGCGGTAGCGCTCGAGGAAGTCCGCCTCAAGGCCGCTGGCAGGATCCGGGAAACGCTCGGCCGGACGCGCCGGGGCGCCGCTTGCGATCAGCTCGCGGGCGAACTGGCAGGCGCAGTCGAGCAGTTGCCCGGCGCTGTCGGCCAGGCGGTCGAGAATGCCCAGCTCCAGGGCGCGGGCCGCAGGCACCTGGGCGCCGCTCAGCATCATCTCCAGCGCTGGCGCTACGCCCACCAGCCGTGGCAGGCGCTGGGTGCCGCCGGCGCCGGGCAGCAGGCCGAGGTTGATTTCCGGCAGGCCGACGTGGGTCTGCGGTTCGCCCACACGGTAGCCGCAGGCCAGCGCCAGCTCCAGGCCGCCGCCCAGGGCCAGGCGACCGATGGCGGCCACCAGCGGTTTGTCCAGGCGGGTCAGACGCAGCAGCACGTCGGGCAGATCGGGCGCGGCAAAGGAGGCGGGGCTGCCGAATTCGCTGATGTCGGCACCAGCGCAGAACAGGCCATTGGCACCGTACAGCACGATGGCGCGCACCGCGGCATCGGCGTCGGCCCGCTCGCAGGCCTGGAGGATGGCCTCGCGCAGTGGCTGGCCAAGGGCGTTGACCGGGGGGCGGGCGAGGCCGATCAGGGCCAGGCCGTCTTCAACCTGATAGGTGACCAGGGAACTCATGGTGACTCCTTTTTATTGTCTGTACGGGTTCAGAACCACGGGTCCTGCATGTCGAAGCTGGCGCGGTTGGCGCCG
Source organism: Pseudomonas sp. BJa5 (assembly GCF_030272875.2). Classification (NCBI taxonomy): domain Bacteria; kingdom Pseudomonadati; phylum Pseudomonadota; class Gammaproteobacteria; order Pseudomonadales; family Pseudomonadaceae; genus Pseudomonas; species Pseudomonas sp. BJa5. The sequence continues at coordinate 3,813 of NZ_JALRNG020000021.1, read as the reverse complement.
GCCAGCAGCAGCGCCTGCGCCTCGATGCTGGCCAGTTCCCAGTCCATGTAATAGCGGGCGGCCTGCAACTTGCCGTGGTAGAAGTCCGTTTCGCTGTCGGTGGCACCGGCGTCCAGGGCGCGGCTGGCGACGTGCGCCATGCGCAGCCACAGCCAGCCCACCAGCACCCGGCCGAACAGGTCCAGGTAAGGCGTGGCGTTGGCCAGGCCCAGGTCGGCGTCAGCGGCGACCTGCGCCAGCAAGCTGTCGGTGACCCGCTCCAGGTGCGCCACGGCACCGGCCAGCAGGTAGGCAAGGCCGGCGCAGCGGCCATCGCGGGCGGCGGCGTCCAGGGTGTTGCGCACCTGCTCCAGGAACTGACGATAGCCCGCACCGCCGTTCTGTTGCAGCTTGCGACCCAGCAAATCAATGCCGTGAATACCTTCAGTACCTTCGTGGATGGGGTTCAGGCGGTTGTCGCGGTAGTACTGCTCCAGCGGGTACTCGCGGATATAGCCCGAGCCGCCGAGGACCTGCACGCCGATGTCCGAGGCGATCACGCCGTATCTGGACGGGTAGGACTTGACCATGGGGATCAACAGGTCGAGCAACTCGCCGGCAGCTTGTCGTGCCGTCTGATCGGGCGCGGTGTGGGCGTCCTCGTACAGGCTGCTGGCATACAGGCACAGCGCCAGGCTACCCTCGGCATAAACCTTTTGTTGCAGCAGCATGCGCCGCACATCGGCGTGCTCGACGATCCGCACCTGCGGCGCCAGCGGGTCCTTGGCCCCCGGCAGCCGCCCCTGGGGACGCTCGCGGGCGTAGTCCAGGGCATGGATGAAACTCTGGTAGGCCAGCGCCGAGGCGCCCAGGGCCACGCCGATGCGCGCTTCGTTCATCATCTGGAACATGTACGACAGGCCCTTGTTCGGCTCGCCCACCAGGTAGCCGACGGCGCCGTCCTGCTCGCCGAAGTTCAGCACAGTGGAGGTGGTGTTACGGTAGCCCATCTTGTGCAGCAGGCCGGCCAGGGCCACGTCGTTGCGCTCGCCCAGGCTGCCGTCGGCATTGACCAGGTACTTGGGCACCAGGAACAGCGAGATGCCGCGGGTGCCTGCCGGTGCGCCCTCGATACGGGCCAGCACCATGTGCACGATGTTGTCGGTCAGGCCGTGATCGCCGCCGGAGATGAACATCTTCTGGCCGCTCAATCGGTAGCTGCCGTCGCCGGCCGGCCGCGCCAGGGTGCGCAGGTCGCCCAGGGCCGAGCCTTGACCGGGCTCGGTCAGGGCCATGGTGCCACTGAAGCGGCCATCGAGCATCGGCGCCAGGAAGCGCTCGCGCAAGGCCTCGCCGGCAAAGCTCTTGACCAGGTTGGCGGCGCCGATGGTCAGGAACGCATAGGCCACGGTGGCGATGTTGGCGGCATTGAAGTAGGCCATGCTGGCCCGCAGGATCACCTCCGGCAACTGCAGGCCGCCGTCGTCGGCGTTATGGTGGGCGGCGAGAAAGCCCGCCTGGGCGAAAGCGTCCCAGGCCGCCTTGGTTTCCGGGATCAGCCTGACCGTCGTGCCATCGAAGGTCGGTTCATTGGCGTCGCCTTTCTGGTTGTGCGGGGCGAAGTATTCGGCGGCGATGCCGCGGGCGGTCTCCAGCGTGGCGTCGAACACCGCGCGGTCGTGTTCGGCATAACGCGGGCGGTCGAGCAGCGCCTCGGTATCGAGCAGTTCATAGAGCTGGAAGTTCAGTTCACGTTCGTTGAGCAGGGCATCGGTCATCACAGGTTCTCGCGGCGAAGATAAAGGGGTCAGAACTGCAGGTCGTCGATCTCAAGCACCGCCGCGCTGCCTTGCAGCACCACTTGCGACAGCCCCTGGGCCTGGGCCAGCTGGTGATCGGCATAGAAGCGGGCGGTGAGCAGCTTGCCGCGATAGAAGTCCTGTTCGGCGCTGCCGGCCTGGAGCTGGCGGTGGGCGACCAGCGCCGAGCGGGCCATCTGCCAGCCGCCGGCGACGATGCCGAACAGTTCCAGGAACGGCACGGCACCGGCGGACACCGCGGCGGGGCGGGTGGCGAACTGCGAGACGATGAACTCGACGCTGGCGTCCAGCGCCATCAGTGCACGGGACAGGTAGTGGGCGATGACCAGCAACTGCGGATCGTCGGTGTGGACCAGTTGCTCCACCACCTGCTGCATGCGCCGGCTCAGTTGGCCGATGGCCTGGCCGTTGTCACGGGCGATCTTGCGGCCGATCAGGTCGCTGGCCTGGATCCCGGTGGTGCCTTCGTAAAGGGTGGTGATGCGCGCATCGCGCAAGTGCTGGGCAGCGCCGGTTTCCTCGATAAAGCCCATGCCGCCATGGATCTGGATACCCAGCGAGGCGATGTCCACGGCGTTTTCGGTGCAGCAGCCCTTGATCACCGGAATCATCAGCTCGACCAGCGCCTGCAGTTCTTCACGGCGTGCCGGGTCGGGGTGACGCTCGGCGCCGTCCATCGCCGCGGCGACTTCGCAGGCCAGGGCACGCATGGCTTCGGTGCGCGACTTCATCGACAGCAGCATGCGGCGCACGTCGGGATGGCGGATGATCGCCACCTTGCTCCGTTCGCGCGCACCGACCTCGGTGCCCTGGATGCGTTCGCGGGCATAGGCCAGGGCCCGTTGGTAGGCCCGTTCGCCAAGGCCAACGCCCTCGATGCCGACGCTGAAACGCGCGGCGTTCATCATGATGAACATGTACTCCAGGCCGCGATTCTCTTCACCCACCAACCAGCCGGTGGCGCCCTGCTGGTCGCCGAAGGCGAGTACGGCGGTGGGGCTGGCGTGGATACCCAGCTTGTGCTCGATGGAGGCGCAGCGCACATCGTTGCGTGCACCCAGGCTGCCGTCGGCCTGGACCAGGAACTTGGGCACCACGAACAGCGAGATGCCCTTGACCCCCTCCGGCGCGCCGGGAACCCGGGCCAGCACCAGGTGCACGATGTTGTCGGTCAGGTCATGCTCGCCGTAGGTGATGAAGATTTTCTGCCCATGAATGCGGTAGGTGCCGTCGCCTGCGGGTTCGGCGCGACTGCGCACGGCGGCCAGGTCCGAGACGGCCTGGGGCTCGGTGAGGTTCATGGTGCCGGTCCATTCGCCGCTGATCATCTTTGCCAGGTAGGTGTGCTTGAGCTCGCTTGAGCCACACAACTCGATGGCCTCGATGGCGCCCCGGGTGAGCATGGGGCACAGGCCGAACGACAGGTTGGCGCCGTTCCACATCTCGTCGACCAGCGCCGAGATCACCCGTGGCAGACCTTGGCCACCAAATTCAGGATCGCACGACAGGGCATTCCAGCCTCCCCCGATGAAACGTTGGTAGGCCTCGCGCCAGCCCTTGGCAGTCGCCACCTCACCCTCGCTCCAGCGCGCTCCCTGGCGATCGCCACTGACGTTCAGCGGCGACAGCACGCCATGGGCAAACTTGCCGGCTTCGCCAAGGATCGCCTCGACCAGGTCGTTATCGAGCTGGCCGCAGCCCGGCAGTTCCCTGACCTGGTCCAGGTAACCCAGTTCGTTGAGGACGAACTGCATGTCGCGCAGCGGGGCGTTGTATTCACTCATGAAGAACTCCGAAGGGGGCCGATGGGCAAAAGCCGTTTGCCAGAGTTCAACAGAATGGGGGGGTAGGGGCGCCCACTCTGGAAGGGTGGGCGTGGCAGCAATTGTCTGTGTGGCTGCCGGCTCCCACAATGGATCTCGGAATAGCTCTGGATTCCGTGGGAGCAACTGTCTTTTGTAGGAGCGGGCTTGCCCCGCGATTGCAATCGGTCAGTTACATCGCATCGCGGGGC